>NZ_JBBIAM010000013.1:0-127135 GCF_054185185.1 Bradyrhizobium sp. UFLA05-153 | reverse complement strand
ATATCCCGGTCATCTCGATCTCGAACGCGCAGCGGCGGCCGGTGCCGCAGGCCAATTGGGTGCGCACAATCCATCATGGCCTGCCCGAGAATCTGTTGACGCCTGTGCCTGCGAAGCAGGATTATCTCGCGGTGCTCGGCCGCATCGCGCCGGAAAAGGGCATCGATCGGGCCATCAGCATCGCAACGCGCTGCGGCATTCCGCTGAAGATCGCCGCCAAGGTCGATCGCGCCGATCAGGATTATTACGACGAGCTGATCCGGCCGCTGATCGAGAACAATCCGCTGGTCGACTATATCGGCGAGATCAGCGACAACGAGAAATCGGAATTTTTGAGCGGGGCGCTCGGCCTTCTGCTGCCGATCGACTGGCCCGAGCCGTTCGGGCTGGTGATGATCGAAGCCATGGCCTGCGGCACGCCGGTGATCGCCTTCAACCGCGGCTCGGCGCCGGAAATCATCGACGAGGGACTGACCGGGTTCGTCGTCGAGGACGAGATCAGCGCGGTCGCGGCCGTCGGCCGCCTGTCGCAGCTGAGCCGCACGGCGATCCGCAAGCAGTTCGAAACGCGCTTCACCGCAAGACGCATGGCGCTGGATTATCTCGCGGCGTATCGCGGCCTGATGGAGGCGACCGCACCGAAGATCAAGCTGGTGAGCAGCGCGGAGTAGCGGTGTGTCGTCATTCCCCGCGAAAGCGGGGAATCCAGTACGCCGCGTCCTCTCCGTATCCTCGCACTGCCTCTGGAATACTGGATCGCCCGCCCCAGTGCGCAATTGCGCACAAGGCGGGCGATGACACCGAAAGTGTGGCCGCTACGTCACCACCGCCCGCTTCGGCTCGACGATCTCGAACATGCGCGGGAATTCGTCCATCAGGGCCATCAGCTCGGCAAGGCGCAGCGCGTTGCCCGACAGCTTGATCTTGCCGGCGGCAACCGCCTCCGGGAAGGTCGTGAGCTTGGCGATCACCTCGTCGAGCGTGGCGCGGGCGAGCGTGAAGCTGGCGTCGGCTTTCTCCGCCTGTGCGCTTTCGGTGTAAGTGAGCGCTGAATTCTCCAGGTTGAGCACGAAGGTCTCGCCGGTGTCGGAAAAGCTCCAGTTCAGCACGATGTGCTTGCCCTCCGCCTTCGGGCCGTTGAGACGGATACCAAGCACGTCCCAGAGCTGCGAGGTGCGAAGCGCGGCCAGCGTCTCTCGCGGCATCGGCGGGCGCGGCGGCGTCTTCGGCATGCCCTGGCGCAATTCCTGTGCACCGAACAGATAGGCGTTGCGCCAGGTCGCGCTTTCTGCGGCATAGCCGAGCTGCTCCAACGTGTCGGCGAGCAGGCTACGCGCCGCCACATGATCCGGCTCGGCGAAGACGAGATGGCTCAGCGCCTGCGCCACGAAGCGAAATTCACCCTTGTCAAAATCCTTGCGCGCCCGTGCGAGGATCGCGTCGGCACCACCCATATACTCGACGTACTTCTTGCCGGATTCGACCGGCGGCAGCGGATCGAGATTGACGGGGTTCGCATCGTACCAGCCGAGATATTTCTGATAGATCGCCTTCACATTGTGACGGATATGGCCGTAGTAACCGCGGCCGTGCCAGGCGCCTTCGAGACTCTTCGGCAGTTGGATGGTCTCGGCGATTTCGCTGGCGGTCAGACCATGATTCATCAGGCGGATGGTCTGGTCATGCGCGAATTTATAGAGGTCGCGCTGCTGGCGGATCATGGTGTCGATGCGCTCGCGCCCCCACACCGGCCAGTGATGCTGGCCGCACATCGCCTCTGCTTTGCCGCCCCATAGAGCCAGCGCTTCGTTCAGGTATTTCGACCACGCCAGCGCATCGCGCACGTCGGCGCCGCGGAACGGCAGCAGATTGTGGAAATTATGCGTGCAGTTCTCGGCTAAGTTCAAAATCTTGTAGCGCGGGATGAAGAAGTGCATCTCGGCCGGCGCCTCGCTGTTCGGCGCCATCTGGAATTCGAATTCGACGCCGTCGATCACCCGCGTGTCGCCGGTCGCCATGATCAGGTCGGTCGGACGCAGCAACGCAACCGAACCGGCCGCCATCGACTTGCCGAGACCGCAATCGACCTGGCCGCGCGGCCCCTTGGCGAGGAACGGGCCGAACTGATACTGCGCGCGGCGCAGCATCGCCGGTCCCGCGATGATGTTCTCGGAGACCGCGTGCTCCATGAACAGGTTGGGCGCGATGATCGGCACGCGATCCGTGGCGAGCGCGTCCTCCTCCAGAACGCCGCGCACACCGCCCCAGTGATCGGTATGGGTGTGGGTGAAGATGACGGCCGCAACCGGCCGTAGGCCGCGATGCCTGAAATAGAGATCGAGCGCGGCGCGGGCGCCCTCGATCGAGGTCAAGGTGTCGACCACGATGACGCCGCTGTCGCCTTCGATCAGCGTCATGTTGGCGATGTCGAGCCCGCGCACCTGGTAGACACCGGGCACCACCTCGAACAGGCCGTGATGCATGTTGAGGCGCGACTGCCGCCACAGGCTCGGATTGACGGTCGGCGGCGCCTGTTCGGCCGACAGGAAGCCATAGGGCTCGAGGCTCCAGACCGTCCGGCCTTGCGGATGATTGATTCTGGCGTTCTCGATCGTGCCGAGGAAACCGCGGCCAGCGTCCTCGAAATCCCGCGTGTCGGAAAACGGCAACGCGCTCAGCATCGCCTCGTGCTGCGCGACGACGGACGACATTGCATCTTTCGGCTCGCTGCTGGCGACCTCGGCCATCGGACCGGCTCCCTTCCTGATCTGGTGGGGCGCCATCTAAGCGCATTCGCGCGCCGGTTCCAACAGCCCGCGCGATCGGCAAGGCCGGTCGCCACGTCTGCGAAGCCTGATCCTAGTGCATCCCGAGCAGTCTCGGCAGGAACAGCGTCAACTCGGGCCAGTACGTCACGACGACCAGGAAGGCGAGCATCGTGAGCAGCCACGGCATGACGGCCACCGCGAGCTCGGTGATGCGCATTCGCGCGATCATCGAAGCAACGTAGAGATTCAACCCCACAGGCGGATGGCAGAGGCCGACCTCCATGTTGACGTCGATGACGATGCCGAAATGCACGAGGTCGATGCCGAGTTTTTTCGCCGCCGGCGCGAGGATCGGCGCCATGATCAGGATGATCGAGTTCGGCTCCATGAAATTGCCGGCGAGCAGCAACAGCACGTTGACGACCAGGAGGAAACCGACCCAGCCGAGATTTTGCGCCGCGATCCAGTCGGCGAGCGTTGCCGGCAGGTTCTCGTTGGAGAGCACGAAGGAAAACAGCACCGCATTGGTGACGATGTAGAGCAGCATCGCGCTGGTGTTGGCGGCGCGGAGCAGCACGCGCGGCACGTCCTTCATCCCGATCGCCTTGTAGACGAACACCGAGATGAAGAAGGAATAGACCGCCGCCATCGCGGCCGCCTCAGTCGCGGTGAACAGGCCGCTATAGATGCCGCCGATGATGATGACGACCAGCATCAATCCCCAGATGCTCTCGCGGAACGTGCGCACCGTCTCGCCCCAGCTCGCTTTGGGCAGGCGCGGATAGTCGCGCTTGCGCGCAAGCCACCAGGTGACGATGCAAAGCATCGTGGTCAGCATCATGCCGGGCAAAAGGCCCGCGACGAACAGTGCGCCGATCGAGGTGTTGGTCGAGACCGCGTAAACGATCTTCGGAATCGAGGGCAGCATCAGGATGCCGAGCGAGCCGGCGACCGTGATGATGCCGGCACCGAAACGCATGGGATAGCCGTGGCGGACCATCTCGGGCAGCACGATCGCACCGATCGCGGCCACCGTGGCGACACTCGAACCGCACACCAGCGCGAACATCGCGCAGGCGACGATGCCGGCAAGACCGAGACCTCCGTGCCAATGGCCGATCAGCGAGGTCGCGAAATTGATCATGCGCCGCGCCACGCCGCCATGCGTGAGGAAATTGCCGGCGAGGATGAAGAACGGGATCGCCATGATCTCAAAACTCTCGATGCCCGTGAAGAGCTTCATCGAGACCGCCTCGATCGGCACCGTCGTCAGCGTGAACAGGAACGTCATCACGGTGAGGCCGAGCGCGATCGAGACCGGGATGCCCGTCAGCATCAGCGCGATCAGCAGCGCAAACACGGTCGCGGCGCGCATCCAGTGCGGCAGCACGATGACGCCGGACTTTTCGGCAAGGCACAGCGCGAAGATCAGGATCGGCGCCAGAATCAGGATCAGGCCGAGCGGCGAGATTTTTCGCGCAGCTGCCTTTGTCGCGGCACCCGCCGGCTGCGGATGCAGCGCGGGCGAAGCGTCGGCCTGCACGCCCTCGACATGGGTCTCGTCGTGATGCGGCAGCTCGCCGGTCCAGAAATAGAACCAGGCGACCTGGAGGAAGCGGAAGCACATCAGGCCGGAGCCGAGCGGGATCGCCAGATAGACGATCCACATCGGCGCTTCCAGATCGTTCGACTGCTGTCCGGTGTGGAACATCTCGCCGACGAAGGAGGCGCCGAAGGCCGCAATCATGCCGGTGAATATCGCGCCGCAGAGCAGCGCGAACAGAATCACGTGCTTGCGGGAATGTTCGGGCAGGCGGTTGACGAGCAGGTCGACGCCGACATGGATGCCGGTGCGCACGCCATAGGCCGCGCCGAACTTCGCCATCCAGATGAACATGTAGATGCAGAGCTCCTGCGCCCATGACAGGTCGAGCTCGGACAGGAAGGTGAATGCAGCCTTCGACAACGCCGCGAGCCAGGTCAGACCGTGCGCCGTGGCCCATCTGGAGAGCGCGATCGACTCGCCGGCGCCGTAACGATGCAGCACGGCGATGAAGATCAGGCCCGTTGCAGCCGCAATGAGCGTCGCGATCAGCCATTCCTCAAGGTGATCGAGCGCACGATTTAGCACGCGTAGCAAATCAAGTCCCCCCTCTCAGACCGAAACGGCCGGGAGTGCGTTCACTCCCGACCGTTCTTGTTGTTGTTCTACGCCGGGCCGCGTCAGTTCATCTTGACGTCGAGTTCCTTGGCGACGAGATCGAGCACCTCCTGCCCGACCCGGCCCTTGGCCCATTTATACGTCGGCTGCATCGCTTCCTGCCATGCCTTGCGGTCGGCATCGGAGAGATAATGCAGCGTGGTCTTGCCCGACTTCTTGATCTCGGCGAGCGCGTCCTCGTTCTCCTGGCGCGCGATCGAGTTGGTGTAGTCGGTCGCCTCCGCCATCGCCTTCTCGAGCTGGGCACGGATGTCCGGCGGCAGGCCGGACCAGAACTTCGAATTGACGATCACGGCATATTGCAGATGCGCATGATAGGACACGGTGATGTCCTTCTGCACCTCGTAGAACTTCTGCGTCAGGTAGTTCGACGCCGTGTTCTCGCAGCCGTCGACGACGCCAGTCTGCAAGGCCTGGTAGACTTCGGAGAACGCCATGATCTGCGGGATCGAGCCGACGAGGCGGAAATACTGGTCGGCGATTTTCGAGCCGGAGATGCGGAACTTCAGCCCCTGGAAGTCGGCGGGCTTCATCAGCGGACGGTTGGAGGACACCATGTGGAAGCCGTTGTCCCAGTAGGCGAGACCCGTGATTCCCTTTGCCTCCAGTTTCTGGAACAGCCACTTGCCGAGGGTACCCTTCATGGCGGCGGCGTAGGTCTCGTCGTCCTTGAACAGCCAAGGCAGGTCGAGCGCCTCGAACTCCTTCACCCCGAGCGGCGCGAATTTCGCGGTCGAGGGCGCGAGCATCTGTACGGAACCAAGCTGGAGCGCCTCGATCTCCTCCTTGTCCTTGTAGAGCGAGGAGTTCGGATAGACCTCGATCTTGACCTTGCCGTCGGTATATTTCTCGCCGAGCTCCTTGAACTTGAGCGCGCCCTTGCCCTTGGGCGTATCGTTGGCGACGACGTGGCTGAACTTGATGACGATCGGGCTCTGGGCCGCGGCAGGGGCCAATGTGAACGTGGAGACGAGCGCAGCCATAGCGGCCGCAAGCAGCAGTTTGCGCATTAAGTACCTCCCAACAACCTCTGAAACCGGTTCTTTTTGGTTTTTCCGGTCTCTTTAGTGGCAGCAAACCACCAGGCGAACAACTAGACCTAAGCCCAACTTGCCGCAGCCAAATCGCCTTGACGGCTTTTGTATACGCAAGTTTGCGCCCGCTCCAGCCCCGACGGGCGAGCGCTTATGTCGCATCAGCGAACGAAGTTAACCCTTGCGCTGGACGACCATGAACAGCCGCCGGAACGGGAACAGCGTCTGCCCCGCCGCGTTCTTCGGGTAGGCCTTGGCGACGCGCATCCCATAGGCGGCCTCGAAGGCAGCCTTCTCCTCGCCCTGCAAGACGTCGAGATAGCGCGTCAGCCAAGTGCCCTTGGTCCACTCCTTCACAGGATTGTCGCCTTCCAGGACCTGGAGATATTCGGTCTCCCAGATGTCGATGTTCTGCGACAGGGGCGCAAGAAGATCGTGATAGAAGGCCGGCCCCTCGACCGGCGGCGGGGTGACGAGATGCTCGACCTTGGCCCGCCACGGTCCGTCAAGAGCGGTCTCGCCGATCAGAACATGGGACGGCGCGGTGAAATTGCGCGGCATCTGCACCGCCAGCATGCCGCCCGGCGAGACCTTCTCCATCACCGCGGGGAAGAGTGCCGCATGATTGGGCAGCCAGTGCAGTGCGGCATTGGAATAGATCAGGTCATATTGCTTCGCCGGGCGCCAATGGCCGAGATCCTCATGTGACCATTCCACCTCCGGCGCCGCCTTGCGGCCTGCGGCGACCATCTCGGCCGAACCCTCGACACCGGTGACGGCAGCCTTCGGCCAGCGCTCCTTGATCAGTTTCGTGACGTTGCCGGCACCGGCGCCGAGATCGGCAATATCAGAGATGGCAAAATCCGGAATCCGCATCAACAGATCAACCGCCGGTCTCAAGCGGTGGCCGGAGAATTTCAGATATTGCTGCGGATCCCACACCATCTTCGCGAACCTGTTTTTCGTGTTTCCTTCACTGTCGCTCTTCGTTACCACTGCTCGTCCCGGTCGGGCAAATCGCTCCCGGGACGGGTTGGAAACGATCAGCAAACACAACAAAAGCAAACAAGAGAGCGTGTGACCATGGACCTCGGGCTCAAGTCGAAAACCGCAGTCGTCACCGGAGCGAGCATCGGCATCGGTCGCGCCATCGCCAAGGGGCTTGCCACTGAGGGTGTGCGCGTGGTGGCGGTGGCGCGGCGCAAGGACCTGCTCGACCAACTCGTGCAGGAGACAGGCGCGGGACTGATCACGCCGTTCGAGCAGGATGTGATGGCGGCGGACGCCGCCGAGCGGCTGGCGGCCTTTGCGCTCGGGGAGTTCGGCCATGTCGACATCCTTGTCAACAATGCCGGCGGCAGCCGTCCGCTGCCGGTCGATGCGCCCGACAGCAAATGGGACGAGGCGATCGCGCTGAATTTCACCAGCTACCGCCGCATCGCGCATGCGCTCTTGCCGCAGATGATGGAGCGCAACTGGGGCCGCATCATCAACATCACCGGCAAGTCCGAGCCGGAAGGGCTCAACGCCGCCTTCGCCGCCAAGGCCGCCGTGCACGCCTGGGCCAAGGGCCTGTCACGCGAGATCGGCAAGCACGGCATCACCATCAACTGCATCCCGCCCGGCCGCATCATGAGCGAGCAGATCCGTCGCAATTATGCACCCGATTATCGCGAGCGCTTTGCCGAGGAAGAAATCCCGGTCGGCTATTGGGGCGAGCCGGAGGACCTCGCCGCCCTCGCCGTATTCCTGGCCTCACCGGTTGCGCGCTACATCACGGGCACGGTGATCCCGGTCGATGGCGGGTTGCGGCGGTATCAGTTCTGAGGCGGGGCCGGCCCTAGGGGCTTGCTTCGGAGCCCGACAGCAGCGACCGAATTTTAGCGAGGATTTGCGGAGCCCGGGTCGAGGCGGATGTTGTAACGATGCAGCTTCGCATAGACGGTGCTTTTGGCGAGACCGAGCGCGGACGCGGTCGCCGTCACGTTGCCGCTGCACGACCGCAGCGTACGCGATATCAAGTCACGTTCGGCTGACTCGGCCAGAGACAAGCCCGGTTCGCGCGCATCGTCCGTCCGCCGGATGGTATCGGGCAGATCCGACGGCTCGATCTGGTCCCCGCTACTGGTCAGCATCAGGCGCTCGATCAAGTTGCGCAGTTCGCGGACGTTGCCGGGCCAATCATAGCGACGCAGGCATTCGAACACTTCCGGCGCAAAACGGCGATCGGCAAGGCCATAGCGCGACTTTGCCTGGGCGACGAAATGATCGACCAGCAGCGGAATGTCATCGCAGCGCTCCCGCAGCGGCGGTATGACGACGGGCACGACGGCCAGCCGGTAGTACAGATCCTTGCGGAAGCGCTGTGCATCCACCTCGGCTTGCAGATCGCGGTTGGTCGCGGCGACGAGGCGGAAGTCCACCTTGCGCGCAACGGTGTCGCCGACCCTGCTGATCTCGCCATTCTCCAGAGCCCGCAGCAACATTGGCTGGAGATCGAGCGGCAGTTCACCGATTTCATCGAGGAAAAGCGTGCCGCGGGACGCGGCCTCGATCTTTCCGGACATGCCGCCGCGCCGCGCACCAGTGAAGGCGCCGTCGACATAGCCGAAGAGTTCGCTCGCCAGCAGCTCGCGCGAGACGGAGCCACAGTTCACGACGACCAATGGGCCGCTCCGGCGCGGGGACGCAGAATGAATGGCTTGAGCGAAAACCTCCTTGCCGACGCCGGTCTCACCAAGCAGCAGGACAGGAGCCGCGGTCGTGCCGACACGACGGCATTTTTCGACGACGGCATGCATCTTGGGATCCGTAAAAATGATGTTGGCGAAGGCCCTGGCGTCACCTTGCGCGGGTGGCAAAACGGACCTGCTCGAGATCGCTGGCTTCGGCGCCACCATGACGGTTCCCAGATGCTCACCCTGATACGCCACTGGTCGCAGCCATTCCTCCTTGATCCACGCTGGGCGCGAATTGCTCCATGGCCGATCATCGCTGCTCACAAGGTGGGGAAAATTCGACTGGCTGTGCGGCGCGCCGAGGTCGCGCAAGATCTGCGCCATTTCGCCGTTCGCCTTGAAGGGCCGCCCGGCGCTATCGAACAGCACGGCGTGATGGCGGTCCGAAGGAGGCAGCATCCAGAAGCATTGGTCGAGAAGCCGGTAACGGGCATCCATCTCCATCTGGAGCAGATGTGCCTCGATGCGCGCGGCTGCCGAAATCGCCAGCGCGAGTGCCTGCCGTCCGTAGGAATCCGACAGCCCGGAAATATCGATGGCTCCGATCACGGCGCCATCGATGGGATCGCGGATGACGGAGGCCGAGCAGGTCCAACGCTGGATCCCCGAGCAGAAATGCTCGGTGGCATGAACCTGGATGGCCTGACCGGTTTCCAGCGCCGTGCCGATCGCGTTGGTGCCGCAGGTCGCTTCGCTCCAATTGCTGCCGGGCAACAGGTGAGTCTTCTCCACCGCATTGCGCAATGCGATCCTGGTGTCGCCTTCCAGGCGCAACACGATGCCATCGACATCGGTCAGAACCATCACCGTGCCGGTTTCGAGCATGTAGTCGCGCGCCAGTGCCATGGTCGACGCGCCGGCGTGGACCAGGCGGGTGCGATTGTCGAGCAGGCGCCGCAGCCGCTCGTCGTTCATCGGCAGCGGAGCCTGGCTGCGCCGGTAGTCCACGGCCGATTTCTGGCTCCGCCGCCAGGAATCGTTGATCGCGGGCCGAACGACCTGCCCGCCAGCGCCGGTCCCGGACAGGAAGTGCTCCCAGCTTGTCAGGACGTCGCGCTCAATACCTGGATTCGCAAAAGCTTCCTCTGGCGTCTGACCCAACACGCTTCCTCCTTTGACGCGCTGAGTGGTCCAGGATCTTATTGTTTTTGGCGGACCCCGAGCTTTATCGACCGATTTTGAGACCATTCCATTCCAATGCGCAACTGATTACGGGATCACGGCGCAACTTTGACGCGCCTCCGACCGCACTGCGAAAGCGTGAGGCCGGAGGCGCAACCAGTGATTGTGGCCTGACAAGACCCCTAAAGCGCGATGAGATCGGGATGAATCGTCATCGCGCTTGAGGTTATTGTTTGAGCAATATCTCCGCGCAAACGCGTTCCGCGTTTATCGCGAGGGAAAGCCGCTTCAAACTTTGCGCCAACGCGGCCCTCCGGGTCCTGACCATGCTCAGGCTGCCTTGCGCCGGTGCAAGGTGTCATAGAAGGCCGTCTCGAAGCGCATGTATCCGGTGAACGAAGCCGGATCGCCAAACGGCAGGATCTGGGTCGCCCAATAGCCGCCGAAGCCATTCTGCCGGTCGATCCAGTAGAACAGGTTCGCAAGGCCAGCCCAGCCGAGCGCGCCTGCGGGGCGGCCCGTCGGGGCCTCCTCGTCATTGACCATGAACGTGAACGACCAGGATTTCGACTGACCCGGGAAGAACTCGGCATCGTTGGAGAGCGACTTGATCACCCCCGGCAGCGCCGTGACCTTGAGATCGCCGAGGTGGTTCTTTTCCGCCATCGTCACGGTCTCCGCTTTGAGCACCCGGCCGTGCGGGCCGTTCCCGTCGTTCAACCACATCCGAATGAAGCGCATGTAGTCGCCGACCGTGCTGTAGAGGCCGTGCCCGCCCATATGGACCTCGGGCTTCGCCGGCAATTCGAAGTCCATCGGCGTGAGCGAGCCATCGGCGTTGCGGGCATGCATCCCGGCGAGCTTGCTGCGCACCGTGTCATTGATCTCGAACGTCGTGTTCGCCATTCCGAGGGGCTTGAAGATGCGCTCGGCGAAGACCTCGCCGAGCCGCTTGCCGGTGATGCCCTCGACGACCTGCCCGACCCAATCGATGTTCGTGCCGTACTCCCATTTCGAACCGGGATCGAACAGAAGCGGCGTCATGATCGCAGCCTTCGACGAGGTGATCACGCTCGGCTGTCCGTGGTCGGTCGCCAGGCGCAGATAGTTCTCGTTGAAGAAGTCGTAGCCGAAGCCACCGGTGTGCAGCAGCAGCATGCGCGTGGTCACGTCGCGCTTCGGCGCGCGAAGCCTGGGCTGGCCCTTGGCATCGAAGCCCTCGATCACCTGCAGCTTGCCGATGTCGGGCGCATATCTCTTCGCGGGAGCATCAAGGTCAAGCCGGCCCTCTTCGATCAGTTGAAGAGCGGCGGTGCCGGTGATCGCCTTGGTGGTCGAGAAGATCGCAAAGCTCGTGTCCGTCGTCATCGCCTCCGGCTTGTCGGTCCGACGCTTGCCTGCCGCGCCTTCGTAGATATTGCCATTGCGATCCGTCACCATGGCGACGACGCCGGGGACACCCGGCCCCGTCGTGACCGCCTCATTGAGGATGGCCTCGGCGTCTACAGCAAATTCTCTGCACATGTGTTTCCTCCATTGAATTTTGGGAGATGCGAAAAGAAGGGCCGCGCTCGCGGGAGCGCTCGCGCGACCTGCGTCGATCACTGCTTGGCAAAGCCGGGATAGGCCGAGGAAGCGACTTCATCGCACTTCTGGCGATAGGTCCCGACGCCGCCGATATAGGAGAGCAGACGGCGCGGCTTGCCCTCGACATTCGAGCCCATGTACCAGGAGTGCGTCTTGGTCACGAGGGTCGTGTTCGCGACCTCATCATGATGCGCGACCCAGGCGTCCTGCGTCTCCTTCGTCGGCTCGATGACGCTCAAGTGGTTCTTCTTGAGATAAGCGATACAATCGCTGATCCACTCGACCTGCTGCTGAAGGCATGTCGTCATGTTGCAGAGCGCCGTCGACGGCGCCAGCGGCGCGCCGGTCGTGAACATATTGGGATAGCCGTGAACCTGAAGCCCCATCGTGGTCCTGATGTCGCGGCTCCACTCGTCCTTCAGCGAGCGGCCGCCGCGGCCACGGATGTCGATGCGCGTCAATGCACCGGAGCCGGCGTCGAAGCCGGTCGCGAGGATGATCACATCCAGCCCATACGACGTTCCATCGGTGAGCTCGATACCCTGGGGCGTGATCCGCTTGATGGGGTTGTTCCTGACGCTGACCAGCTCGACATTCGGCTGGTGAAAAGCCTCCAGGTAGTTGGTCTCGAGCGGGACCCGATGCGTGCCGAAGCCGTAATCAGTCGGGATCAGCGCCTCGCAGAGCTTGGGGTCCTTCAGGCGCGCGCGCATCTTCTTGCGGACGAACTCGGAGATCTCCTCGCTGACATCCTCCTCGAAGAACATCTCGACAAATGAGGCGAGCCACAGCCGTAGCGAGCCTTCATCCCAGATCTTCTCCAGAACGGCGTGACGCTGGTCCGCCGTGAGATCCTTCCAATTGCCGTTGGTGAAGTCGTACTCGAACCCGGTGAACGAGTGCGGCAGGGTTTTGCGGAACTCCTCGAACCGCGCCTTGTAGGCCTCGACCTCCTTCGGCCCGTATTTCGGGTTCTTCATCGGAATGATGTATTGCGGCGTGCGCACGAACACCTTCAGGCTACCGACCTCGCCGGCGATGGTCTGGATCACCTGAATGCCCGTGGCACCATTGCCGACCACGGCGACGCGCTTGCCCGCGAGATCGAGCTTCTGCTTCGGATAGCGGCCGGTATGGACGAGCGTGCCCTTGAACGTGTCCTGTCCGGGAAACACCGACGTCAGCGGCGCAGACAGCATGCCGCAGCAGGTGATCAGGAACTGCGCGTCGATGGTGCCGCCCTTGTCGGTCGTGAGCGTCCATCGCTGCGTCGCCTCGTTGAAGACGGCGCTCGTGATCGTCGTTGAGAATCGGATATCTTTGCGCAGATCGAGCTTGTCGGCGACGTAGTTGAGCCACTTTTCGATCTCCGGCTGACCGGGGAAACGCTCGCTCCAGCTCCAGCCTTTGTAGAGCTCCTCCGAAAAGAGATACTGGTAGATATAAGCCTCGGAGTCGAAACGTGCTCCCGGATAGCGATTCCAGTACCAGGTGCCGCCGACGCCGGTGGCCGTATCGACGGCCTTGACCTTCAGGCCTTGTTCGTCGCGCAGCTTGTGGAGCTGGTAGAGACCGGCAACGCCCGTGCCGATCACCACTGCGTCCAGGCTTTCGTGCCTGCCCGCGCCATTACTCTTGGACTCACTCATGCATTTCCTCCCAATTGTTCTGCTCCCCGCCGTAAGGCGCGTGGGAGACGCGGGGAGAAACGCAGATTGCGTGCCAGATCAGATTTGTGGATTTAAGCGCTTGCAGTCATTGAGGTGTTGGCCGCGGAAGCCAACCTCTCGTCCGTTCGAAAATCAAACGGTGGACATGCGGCCAGACCGAATTTCGATCGGCAAGGCTGCGAAACCGGAACGCGAACGCAATGTCGCGCCGCGATCAAACCTGGATCTTGCGGTGCAATAGCTCCGCCACCGCGGCGCCCATCGCCGCTGTGCCCAGAATACCGCCGATGTCGCGCGTCGTGCGTCCCTGGGCGATTGCGGTCGCCACCGCGTCCTCGATCGCGCGCGCAGCCTCCTCATAGCGGACCGCGCGGCTCTTTTCCCCGTGCCATGCCAGCAGCAGCGCGGTCGACAGGATCAGCGACACCGGGTTGGCGACGTCCTGCCCCGCGATGTCAGGCGCCGAGCCGTGCGCGGCCTGCGCCATGGCGTGACGGTCGCCGACATTGAGCGAGCCGCCGAGGCCGAGGCTGCCGGACAGTTCCGCGGTGAGGTCGGACAGGATGTCGCCGAACATGTTGGTGGCGACGATGACGTCGAAGCTGGCGGGGTTGCGCACAACATGCGCCATCATGGCGTCGACCAACACGTCGTCGACCGCGAGCCCTGGATAGCTTTTCGCCGCCTCCCGGCAGATGTCCAAAAACATGCCGTCGCCGATCTTGAGCACATTGGCTTTGTGAACGATGGTGAGATGCTTGCGCCGCTTCATCGCCAGCCGGCAGGCCGCATGCGCGATGCGCTCGCAGCACGATCGCGTGATCCGGCGCAGCGAGATCACGACATCAGGCGTGACCAGCAGCTCGCCATTGCCTTCTTCCATGTTGCGGTCGGCATAAAAGCCCTCGGTGTTCTCGCGCACCACCACAAGATCGAAATCGCCGAGCCGGCCGGGCCGGCCGGCATAGGTGCGCGCGGGGCGAACGTTGGCGAACAGATCAAGGTTCTTGCGGAAGTAACGCGACGGATTGATCTCGCCACGCGCCTCATCCTTGAAATCGAAGGTCGCGGTGGGGCCGAGCATCAGGCCGTCCGCCGCGCGAACCATGTCGAGGAGATCGGGCCGCACAGTTGTGCCGAATTGCTTCAGGCTGGCGTGACCGATGGCATGCTCCTCGAGCCGCAGATTGAGCTGGAAGCGTTCGGACGCGGCGCGCAGCACGCCCGTGGTCGCGGCTGTGATCTCCGGCCCGATCCCGTCACCCGGCAGCACGACAATTTGCATCGGTCATTCCTCTCAAGCCAGCTCGGGCAGATCATACGCCATGGCGCGCAATCTCCGCCCGATCTTCGCGCATAGCCGTATGCAAGCATATGCCTGTGGCACGCAGCGCGGCCGTAGTACATCCCGGATAGCAACACTCAACCCACACTTTCCGGAGACATCGCAGGCAATGACAATCACGTTACCTGCGCTCGCGAAGGAGCCCGAACGCCCCGTCGCCGACGGCCTGCCCACGATGCGCCGGCGCTGGGCGATCGCCGCGATCTTCACCGCGCTCGCGATGGCCTCGCTCGATACCGCGATCGCCAATATCGCCCTGCCCGCCATCGCTGCCGATCTCCATGTCAGTCCCGAGCAGGTGGTCTGGGTGGTCAACGTCTACCAGATCGCGCTGGTCGCCACGCTGTTGCCGCTGGGAGCGCTCGGCGAGATCGTCGGTCACCAGCGCATCTATCTCGGCGGTCTCCTGCTCTTCACCATCGCCTCGCTGCTCTGCGCGGTGGCGTGGTCGCTGCCGAGCCTGCTCGTGGCGCGCACGCTCCAAGGCCTCGGCGCCAGCGGCATCATGAGCGTGAACACGGCTCTCGTGCGCTTCGTCTATCCCGGGCGGATGCAGGGCCGCGGCTTCGGCCACAATGCGCTGGTGGTCGCCACCGCCTTCACCTTCGGGCCGTCGATCGCGTCCGCGATCCTCGCGCTCGGGCCGTGGCCATGGCTGTTTGCGGTGAACATTCCCTTCGGCCTCATCGCCATGGGCATCGGCTTCGCGATGCTGCCGAAGACGCCGCGCGCCGATCACGGCTTTGATTTCGCAGGCGCCGTGCTGGCGGCGATCTGCCTCGGCCTGTTCATCACCGGCATCGGCAGCGCGGCGCATAATCTCTCCCCTCGCCTCGTCGCGGTCGAGCTGGTCGCAGCACTCGTGATCAGCTTGATCCTGACGCGCCGGCATGCCGATCATCCCGCACCCATGCTGCCGATCGACCTGTTTAGCCGTCCCATGTTTGCGCTGTCGGCGGCAACTGCGGTCTGCTCCTTCGCCGTGCAGGGCCTCGCCTTCGTCTCGCTGCCGTTCTATTTCGAGGACGTACTCGGGCGCTCCCAGGTCGAGACCGGCTTCTTCATGACGCCGTGGCCGCTGGTCGTCGCCATCATGGCGCCGATCGCCGGCCGCCTGTCCGACCGTCACGCGGTCGGACTTCTCGGCGGCATCGGGCTCGTGCTGCTCGGCATCGGCATGGCGCTTTTGGCGACGCTTCCGGCCAATCCGTACATCCCTGACATCATCTGGCGCATGGTGATCTGCGGTATGGGCTTTGGTTTCTTCCAGGCGCCAAACATGAAGGCGGTGATGTCAAGCGCGCCGCCACATCGCAGCGGCAGCGCAAGCGGCATCGTCGCCACCGCGCGGCTGACCGGACAGACGACCGGCGCGGCGCTCGCCGCGCTCTGCTTTGCGCTTGCGGGACATGACGGCGCGACCGGCGCGCTGGCACTCGGCGCCGGCTTCGCCGCGCTCGGCAGCGTGATGAGCTTCCTCAGGCTGGCGGTGAAGTAGAGTGTGACGCGGACGCGACCGCCGCCGGGATCGGCATTTGCTCGTCCAAGGCAGCGAGACGGGCATCGATGGCTTCGATGACCCGGCGCGAGAACGGTCCGAGATGCGCATAGGCCGCGATCATCGCGACCGCGATGCGCGCCGAGGACGTGTCGCGCTTGGCGCAGCTGAGGAAGGTTTTCCAGAGCGGACCGTGCGCTTCGGGAATGCTTGACGTGACGCGATGCACGGTTTCCAGCGCGCGCACCTTGTTGCGAATGTCGCCCTCGGGCAGCTCCGGCCGCTGCCGCGAGCGGTCGAGCATCGTCATCAACCGGTCGACACGGCTCGCATAAGCGACGGGATGATAGATGCTCTCCAGGACCTGCTTGTAATCCGTCAGGATATCCCGCAGCGGGCGCACCGGATCAAAATTGATCCCGCCGGTGCACTGATCGCCCTCCGTGGTCGAGGCAAGATCGTGGTGCGCGTGCAGCCTGCCTTCGCGAGCCAGACGGCGGGTGAGCTGCGTGTTCGGCAAGGCATAGAGCAGACCGACCATGCAGACCGGAATGGCGGCCTCCTCGATGAAGCCGATCATGGCATCCGCCATCGAGACCTTCTCGCTGTCGAAGCCCACGATGAAGCCTGCGGTGACGAGCATCCCGGCGCCGTAAATCCTGTGAATGCTCTCGGCGATGTTGCGCCGCGTGTTCTGCTTCTTCCGCATCGCAACCAGCGTCGCCGGGTCCGGACTTTCGATACCGACGAAGATGCCGAAGAAGTTGGCTGCGGCCATCAGGTCCAGGAGTTCCGGATCATCGGCAAGGTTGACCGAGGCTTCGGTCGAAAATTCGAACGGGTAGCCGTGCGCGCGCTGCCATGCGGCGAGCTCGGGAAGGAACAGCTTGAGCGACTTCTTGTTGCCGATGAAATTGTCGTCGACGAAATCGAGATGGCCGCGGTAACCCATCTGGTAGAGCACATCGAGCTCGTTAAGCATCTGGGGCGTCGTCTTGGTGCGCGGGACGCGACCGTAGAGCTCGATGATGTCGCAGAATTCGCAGGTGAAGGGGCAGCCGCGGGAATACTGCACACCGAGATAGAGATAGTCGTCGAACTTCAAGAGGTCAAAACGCGGCACCGGCGTCGTGGTCACGTCGGCCTGGAATTTCGGCGCGGTAAATACGCCTGAGCGGGCGCCGCGGTCCCAGGCTGCGATGAACTCGTCGATGACGCCTTCGGCTTCGCCCAGCACCTGGAAGTCGGCCCGCGCGTAGACGTGGGGACTCGATGTCGGATCCGGGCCGCCGACGACCACCGGCTTGGCCCTGGCGCGGCAAAGCTCGATCAGCCGCAGCGCGTCGGCCTGCTGCGGCAACATTCCACCCGTGAAGACGACGTCTGCCCAGTCGAGATCGTCATCACCCAGCGCCGTCGTGTTGCAGTCGACGAGGCGTACCGTCCAGTTCTCGGGCAGCATCGCCGCGACGGTGATCAACCCCAGGGGAGCCGCGGGGCGCCGGACGCCCATCAATTTGCAGGACTCGCCAAAACTCCAGAACGAGTCCGCCGTGAACAGCGGATAGAGCATGAGCACGTTGCAAGGGCGCGGCACGTTCATGGAACCCCCTTTAAGGCTTGGTGCCGAGTGTACCAAAGCGCGCCAGTCTTGCATCCTTACAAGCGGGACGAGCGGTCACTTTCTGTTCCAGTGAGGGCCAGTCGTGAGCCGGCGTCGTAACAGGCCGTCTTGCTGACATTCGGGGCGAAGCGATGGCTCACTGATGCCTGTGTCTTGGTGGAACTCCCTACGACCAAAGTCTATTCCTGCAGCGCCCGTTCATCGGGAACCGGGCGACGGCCCAAGCTTTTCTTCAGATATCCTCGCGCGCAGGAGGTGCGTCATGAGCAAGTGGCAAGAGCGCGAAACGGTACCCGATCTCTACAACCTGTTTCTCGCCGCCGTGTTGTTCTTATCGCCATGGCTGTTCAGGCTGACCAACGAGCAAGGCAAGGTTGACCTCTGGATCACGGCCGCGATCATCGGCATCGCCTCGCTGGCCGCCATCATCGCCTATCGCGACTGGGAGGAGTGGGTGAACGTCCTGATGGGCGTCTGGCTCATCGCGTCGCCCTGGCTGCTTGGCTTCCCGCATACGAGGGCGATGCATATCAGCATCGGAATGGGCGCCGTCATCCCGCTTCTGGCCTTCCTCGATCTCTTCCTTCACTACGAAAAGAGGCACCCGGAGGAATTTGCTTCGCCAGGCGGACAGGAAGGACCTCATCCGTGAGATGCGACGCATAGGCGCCGCCACTCAGCCCGCCCATTCCTCGCCCCAGACCTGGACGACGTGGCCCGGCGAGACCTCGCGATACTCACGCGCAGGTGGCTGATAGTCAGGCGCCCGCACCGGACTTTTGATCTCGTCGTTCGACACACCGCGCGTCTCGCCCCGGCGCGCAGGATCGGGGACCGGCACGGCCGCCATGAGCTTCCTCGTATAGGGATGCTGGGGATTGCCGAACACCGCCGCGCGGGGGCCGATCTCGACGATCTCGCCGAGATACATCACCGCGACGCGATGGCTCATCCGCTCGACGACCGCGATGTCGTGCGAGATGAAGAGATAGGCAAGGCCCATGCTGGCCTGAAGGTCGAGCATCAGGTTGACGACCTGCGCCTTGACCGAGACGTCGAGCGCCGAGACCGCCTCATCCGCGATGATCAGCTTGGGCCCGAGCGCGAGCGCACGCGCAATGCAGATGCGCTGCCGCTGGCCGCCGGAGAATTCGTGCGGAAAGCGTGCGGCCATGTCAGCGGTCAGACCGACGCGAACGAGCAGATCGGCAACCTTCTCGTGGGCTAGCGAGTTGGAAGCAAGGCCATTGGCCCGCAGCGGCGCGGCGATCGCCGAACCGACCGACATGCGCGGGTTGAGGCTTGCAAACGGGTCCTGGAAGACGATCTGCATCTGCCTGCGAAACGCGCGCAAGGTTCGCGCATTCATGCCTAGAACATCCTGGCCATCGAGCCGGACAGTTCCACTGTCAGGCTGAACCAGCTTGAGAATGGATCGGCCCGTTGTCGACTTTCCGCAGCCGGACTCGCCGACCAACGCCAGCGTTTCGCCGGCGCGCAAATCGAACGATATGTTCTCGACCGCGTGGACGCGGCCCGAGACCTTTCCGAACAATCCCGACCGGATCGGAAAGCGCGTGGTGAGGTTGGACACTTCGAGCAGCGGCGGCCCTGAGGTCGCGACTGTATCAGGCGTATCCGCTGGATCGTCCGATGCCCCGGTCATCTTGTCGACGATAGGAAAACGCACCGGCCGCGGCCGTCCGTCCATGGAGCCGAGACGCGGCACAGCGGCAAGCAGCGCACGCGTATAGGAATGCGAGGGAGCGGCGAAGATGCGCGCTGTCGCGTCGGTCTCAACCGCCTGCCCGCCATACATCACCACGGTTCGATCGGCGATCTCGGCGACCACGCCCATGTCGTGGGTGATGAAGAGGATCGACATCCCCTCCTCGTCCTGCAGCTCCTTCAGGAGCGTGAGGATCTGGGCCTGGATGGTGACGTCGAGCGCGGTGGTCGGCTCGTCGGCGATCAGGAGCTTCGGCTTGCAAGCCAGCGCCATCGCGATCATCACGCGCTGGCGCATGCCGCCGGAGAAACGATGCGGATGCTCGTGGAAGCGCGATTTCGCCGCGGGAATGCGGACGCGATCGAGCAGCCGGACCGTCTCGGCCTCGGCCGCCGCACCGGACAGGCCGCGATGGTAGATCAGCGCCTCGGCGATCTGGAAACCGATCGTGAGCACCGGATTGAGGCTCGTCATCGGCTCCTGGAAGATCATGGCAACCTCGTTGCCACGGACGTCCTTCATGCTCGGTTCGGGCAGCGCCAGAAGATCGCGGCCGGCAAGCTTGACGCTGCCCTCGATGCGGCCGGTCTCCTGCGGAACGAGCCGCATAATCGAGAGCGCGGTGACGCTCTTGCCGGAGCCGGACTCGCCGACGATCGCCACGGTTTCCCTGGCGGCGATGTCGAACGAGACGTTGCGGACGACCGGCAGCCATTGCCGCTCGCGCAGGAAGGACGTGGTCAGGCCCGCGACCGACAGCACCGGTGTCCGTGCCTCGGCAACCGCTTGGTCAAGTCCGCTTGCGCCGATGCTCATGCGAAGAACCGAACGCCTGACGCGGAGACGGTGCGCCCCCTC
Organism: Bradyrhizobium sp. UFLA05-153; assembly: GCF_054185185.1. Classification (NCBI taxonomy): domain Bacteria; kingdom Pseudomonadati; phylum Pseudomonadota; class Alphaproteobacteria; order Hyphomicrobiales; family Nitrobacteraceae; genus Bradyrhizobium; species Bradyrhizobium sp. UFLA05-153. The sequence continues at coordinate 106,941 of NZ_JBBIAM010000013.1, read as the reverse complement.
CCCCGCTCGCGGAGGAGGGTTGGGGAGCGGGTGCTGCCATGATCGAGGCCCCCCAAGAGGAGAGAGCCCTCACCCGCGCCTTCGGCACGACCCCTCCCGCAAGCGGGAGAGGTGAACCGAGTTCGTGGCTGCACCGATATCACCATCGTCATCGCACCCTCAATAGCCGCGATCACGGTCAACGCGCCCCGGCAAGGCCTCGCCGAGGCGGTGACGCGCGATGACGTCGAGCACGAAGTCCACGGCCGTTTCCGGCTTCGTCGTGCTTGCGATATGCGGCGTCAGAAGAATGCGCGGATGGCTCCAGAACGGATGGCCTGCAAGCAGCGGCTCGGGCTCGGCAACATCGAGAACCGCAGCCGACAGCACGCCGCTGTCGAGCGCCGCGATGAGATCGGCTCCGACCAGATGCCCGCCTCGCCCGACATTGAGAAGCCGGGCGCCACGCGGCAGATGCGCGAACAGATTTGCGTTGAGGATTCCGCGCGTCTCCGACGTCAGCGGCAGCAGGCAGACGAGAATGTCGGTTTGCCCGAGAAAATCGGGCAACGCGCCCGCGCCCACAAAGCAGGTCACGCCCGCGATGCTTCGCGGCGAACGATTCCAGCCTAGAAGCGGAAAGCCGAACGACTTGAGTCGCCCGAGCAGGGCCTGACCGAGCAGGCCGAGCCCCATCACGCCGACACGCCGCTCGCCGGTCTGGGTGACTGGAAGCTCTCGCCAGACCTGCTCCCGCTGCTGGGCGATGAAGTGCACGAGATCGCGATGCAGCGCCAGCACGGCCATGCTGGCGTATTCGAGCATGCGCTCGGTGATGCCGGGCTCGAGCATGCGGACAAGCGGAATGTGAGGGGGAAGTTTTGTGATATCGAATTGATCGACGCCTGCCCCCACTGAGAAGACGAGTTCGAGATTGGGAAAGGACTTCGCGATGTCGTCCGGCGGCATCCACGCCACCAGATAGCGCACTTCCGTGGGATCGCCGATGTCGGGCCAGAGCCGGAATGGCAGGTCGGGCGCTCGCTCGGCGAAGAGGCGCGCCCACTCCGCGCCGCGAACCATATTGGCCTTGTAGAGAACCGTCATGCCACAGAAACTCTCAGAACGGGCTGACCGGCGCGAGCCGCCGGCCGTCGATCATGCGCTTGTGGCTGTAGGCGGCGGGATCGACCAGCGGTGTCGAGCCCGTCACGATATCGGCGGCAAGCTTGCCGGCCGCAGGCCCGATGCCGAAACCGTGGCCGGAAAAGCCGGTCGCGAGGAAGAAGCCCGGCAGCGCATCGACGGGCGAGATCACCGGAATGGTATCGGGCGTGGTGTCGATCGTGCCACCCCAGGCTTCGGCGATCTCGATGTCCTTCAACTCAGGGTTCGATTTGATCAGCGCTGATAGCGCCGAAGTGACCAGCGACATGTCGGGCTCGGGATCACGCACGCGCTCAGCCTCGAACGGTGACGGCTTGTCAAAACTCCAGCTCGTGCCGCGCATGATCTGGTCGAAGAACGACTTGCCGAACGACAGTTTCAGTCCGTTCTTGCGATGCTGATAGGTCGGCCAGAAGGTCCGCGCGTAACGGAAGAGATCGGGCGACAGCTCCACCGTGCCGCGGTTGCGCACCGCGAGCGTAAAACCGCCGTCGAGGCGGCGGCGGATGCAGAAGAAGTCGGTTCCGAGCGCACCCGACGTGATCTCCGGCCCCGGCGTGGTCCGGCACGCGGTGGCATTGACGAGACCGATCGGCAGCTCGATGCCATGGCGCCGGCAGAACAGCGACGACCACGCACCGCCCGCAAGCAACACGGACTGTGCGCGGACGGTCCCCTTCTCGGTGACGACGGCGCTGACATGTCCGCCTTGGGTCTCGAGCCCGCGCGCGGCGCAGCCTTGATGGATGGTCACGCCGTGCTTGCGCGCGGCGACGGCGAGCGCGGGCACAGCCATCGACGGTTCGGCGCGTCCGTCGCTCGGCGTGTGCAGGCCGCCAACCCATTTGTCGGCATTGCCGGGCAGGCGCTCGGCGATCTCGGACGGCGTCAGGATCGTGGAGTGAACCTGCTGCTCGCGTGCAACGGCGGCCCAACGCTCCCAGCCGGCAAGCTCGTCCTTGCTCTTGGTCAGAAACAAGACGCCGGTGCGTCGGAAGCCGGCATCGACGCCGGCGTCGTTCTGCATGTCCTCCCACAGCCGCAGCGCCTCGCGCGCCAGCGGAATCTCCTCGCGGGCGCGGCCCTGCTGGCGGCACCAGCCCCAATTGCGGCTCGACTGCTCGGCGCCGACATGCCCCTTCTCGAGAAGCGCGACGGAATGTCCCTTCCTCGCCAGATGATAGGCCGCGGAGACACCGATGACGCCGCCCCCGATGACGACGATGTCTGCCTGCGCCGGCAGGCGTTCGTCGCTGGCTATACGGTTGAGCGGCGGGGACATGGGACACTCCTGGTATTCAGTTCGAGCGAAGCGGGTCTGCTCGTCATGGGATGTTCATTCGCGGATCGAGCGCGTCGCGCAAGCCGTCGCCGAGGAAGTTGAAGCTCGTCACCGCAAGCGTGATGGCGACGCCCGGCGCGATCGCAAGCCAGGGCGCGCTGGTGAGATAGATCTGGGCATTGTTGAGCATGTTGCCCCAGCTCGCTGCCGGCGGCTGGATGCCGTAGCCGAGATAGCTGACATAGGACTCCAGCAGGATCGCCTTGGCGACGTTCAGCGTCGCCGCCACCACGATCGGCGCGATCGCATTGGGCACCAGCTCACGGAACATGATGCGCAGGTTCGAGGAGCCGAAGGCGACGGCGGCAATCGCGAATTCACGCTCGCGCAGCGAACGGACCTGGGCCTCGACGACGCGGGCGACCGCCATCCAGGCGGTCGCCGCGATCAGCACGGTGGTGGTGACGAGGCCCGGCTCGGTGAGTGCCGCAAGCGCCAGCAGAAGAAAGATCGTCGGGAAGCACAGCACCGCGTCGACGAGCCGCATCAGCACCGCGCCAATGACGCCGCCATAGAAGCCGGCGAACGCACCGACGACGATGCCGACGGCCATTGCGATCACCATCGCAACGATTCCGATCGAGAGCGACACCCGCCCACCCATCATCAACCGCGCCAGCACGTCGCGGCCGAGCTCGTCCGTGCCGAGGATATGCGCGCCCGACAGTGGCGGCGCGAACCGTTTCAGCACGTCGATATAGGTGTCGTCAAACGGCAGAAGATAAGGGCCGAATGCCGAGCCGAGGACGAGGATGAGAATGATGATGGCGCCTGCCAGTGCAAGCCGGTGGCGGCGGAAGCGCAGCCAGGCGGCGTGAGCGGGCGCGGGCTGGGCGATCTGCATGGCGGCTGTGCTCATCGCTATCCGACCCGGATGCGCGGATCGACGACGGCATAGAGGATGTCGGCGATGAGAGAGCCGATCAACACCATCGTCGCAGAGAACATCAAGATGCCCATCACCACCGGATAGTCGCGATAGCCGATGGAATCGAGGAACAGGCGGCCCATGCCGGGCCAGGTGAACACGGTCTCGGCGACCAGCGCGCCGCCGAGCAGAGTCGGAAACTGAAGGCCGGCTACCGTGATCATCGGCAGCAGCGCGTTGCGAAAGGCGTGCAGCGTCAGGATGCGCCATTCGGGCATGCCCTTGGCACGCGCGGTGCGGATGTAGTCCTGATTGATCACCTCGAGCATGGAGGAGCGCATGAAGCGTCCCCACATCGCGGTCTCGACCAGCGCCAGCACCAAGGCCGGAGCGATCAGGTGATGCAGAAGATCGAGGAAGGAGCCGTCGCCGATGGTCTGCCGATCGCCGGAGGGAAGCCAGCCGAGCTTGACAGAGAAAACATAGATGGTGACGAGCCCGAACCAGAAGGTCGGGATCGACAGCGCGACCATGGCGCCGACGGTTGCGAGCGTATCGAACAGCGAATAGCGGCGCAGCGCGCCAAGTACACCGATCCAGCAGCCGAGCAGAACGGCGATGATGGTTGCGGTCGCCATCAGCTCGAAGGTGGCACCAAGATGCGAGCCGATGACTGATAGCACCACCTCGCCGTCGCGATAGGAGCGCCCCCAATCGCCTTTCAGCATGCGGCCGAACCAGTCGAGATACTGTATCGGCAGCGGACGATCGAGCCCTAGCTGGCGAGTGACGCGGTCGAGGTCCTCCTGCGTCATTTGCGCGGAGGCCGCAAATTGCGAGAGCGGGCCGCCTGGCGCCAGATGCAGCATCGCAAAGCCGAGCGCGGAGACGATCACCAGCAGCATCATCGCCTGCGCCAGGCGATTGGCGACGTAACGGGCCATCTCAGGCGATCCCGCAGGCCGGATCCATCACGCCCAGTACCATTCGCGGATATTCCAGCAGTTGATCGAGGTGTTGATGTTGGGACGGAAGCCCTGCAGCCCCTCCTTGACGCCCTCGGCAATGAACCCCTGGAACAGCGGCAGGATGGCGAGATCGTTGCGGATGAGCTTTTGCAGATCGCCGTAGGTGGTCTTGCGCTGCGCCAGATCGAACTGCTTGGCGCCCTCGGCAAGGAGACGGTCGGCCTCCGCGCTCTGGTACTGATAGGTATTGTAACCGCGGCCGCCCTTGGCGGGAATGGCGCCGGACCCGAAGCGCGGCGTCACGTCGGGATCGCTGCCCAGCATGAAGTTAACGGACACCAGCACCGAATTGAATTTCGACTGCTGCCAGTAATCACCCCAGATCACCGCAGCCGGCATGTTGTTCACGCGCATGGCGGCGCCGATCGCCCGCCAATCCTGGATCAGGAGCTGCTGGGTCTGCTCGCGCACGGCATTGCCAGATGTCGTCGAGTTGGTGAATTCGAGCTTGACGCCGCCCTTCTCGCGAACGCCACCGGAGCCGCGGACCCATCCGGCGGCATCGAGCAGCGCATTGGCCTTGGCCGGATCGTAGCTGTGCTGCGGCAGGCCTTGCTGGAACGACCAGGCCTGCTGCGGCACGAAGCTTTCGGTCAGCGTCGGCAGGCCGTAGTTGAGCGCTTCGATGATCGCCTTCTTGTTGATCGCGAGGTAAAGCGCCTCGCGCACCGTGCGATCGGCGAACGGGCCGAATTCCAGGTTGGGCGCAATATGCTCCACCGAGGACGTCGAGGAGACGAAGATCTTCCGCCCCTTCAGCGTCTTCGCCTCCTGCACGAAGTTCGGCTGGATGCCCTGCAGGCCGGTGTAGTCGACCTGACCAGTGCGGAATTGCGTGTAGAGAACGGTGAGGTCGGGGATGTACTTGAAGACCACACGTTCGAGGTACGGCCCCTTGCCGTGGTAGCCGGCATAGGCATTGAGCAGAATATGGTCGCCCGGCACGCGCTCGCCCCAGCGGAACGGTCCGGTTCCGACCGGCGCATTGTGGAACGGCGAGGCGTTCGGATCGGACACTTTCTCCAGGATGTGCTTGGGCACGATGAAAGTCAGCGATCCCAGGATCGACATGTAGGGCGAATACGGCCGCTCCATGCGCCAGTGAATCTCGTCGGGCGCGACGACCGTGATGTCCTTCACCAGGCTGTGGCCAACGCGGCTGCGCGCACGAAAGTCCGGATTGTTGTTCAGCTCAAGCGAGAACTTCACATCCTCCGCCGTGAACGGCGTGCCGTCGTGCCACTTCACGTCGTTGCGCAGCTTGACCTTCCAGGTCAGCCCGTCGGCCGACAGCCCGCCATTCTCGATTGAAGGGACTTCGCGAGCGAGATCGGGAACGAATTTGCCGTCGGGATCGATGAACCAGAGCGGCGAGAACACTTGCCACCAAACGCCCTGATCGACCTCGATGCTGGGCATCAGGGGATGAAAGACGGTCGGCTCCTGCGACAGTGCCGCGATTACCTGCCCGCGCGGCTTGTCCGGCGGATTGGTCGGACGTTCGGTTTGCGCGAAAGCCGTGCCTGAAAGGCCCCATCCGGCGGCTGCGCTCGCGCCAAGCTGGATGAACTGGCGGCGGTTCGGGATGCCGGAACGCAGTGCTGGAACGCCGAACTTGCCGGTCTCGCCTGCCATGACCACTCTCCGATTCTCGCGCACGGCACCCTCTCCCGCGCCCCGTGACCCGGCAAAGGGACAGGAGTGGGCTTTAGTGCTTCTAAATTTTTCGAACGAAATTTCATCACGGCTAAATACACCTGTCAATCGCATTGCTAGTATGCGTCACATTTTCAATCCGACTGAACTGCGCCTGATGATGCGGCGAGATGATGCAGGAGAGCAACAATGGCTGGGCGCGGCGAGACGAGCATTCCGAACAACGCCCCGATCGACAGCGACGAGGCAGTCGACCAGCGTCTCGGCGAGACCGTGCGCCTGCTTCGTCAGCGCGCCGGCCTCTCGATCCAGGACGTCGCCAATCGCACGGGCCTCTCCACCGGCATGATCAGCCAGCTCGAACGCGCGCGCGCCATGCCGTCGGTGCGCACACTGCGCCTGCTCAGCATCGCGCTGGACGTGCCGATCTCCTATTTCTTCGAGACCAGCGATCCCAGCGAGGCACCGCGCTACATCGTGCGCAAGAACAGCCGGCGGCTGCTTCGGCTCACTGCCAGCGGCGTCGTCAAGGAAGCGCTGACACCGGAAGGTAAAGGCCAACTCGAACTCTATGAGCTCACGCTCAACCCTGGCGGCTCGTCGGGCACCGACTTCTTCCAGCACACCGGCGAGAAGGCGGGCTACATATTGTCCGGCAGCCTGCGGCTATGGCTCGACAATCAGGCCCATCTGCTCGAGGCCGGAGACAGCTTCCGCTTCCCGAGCATCGTGCCGCACATGTTCGACAACCCGACGCAGCAGGTGGCGCGGGTGATCTGGGTGACGACGCTGCGCCAGACCGATCCGCCGGACGGTTGAGGCCGTTGTGCAAGCGCGTCATGAGCTCTGCGCGCCTCGCCGATGCGCACACGGCATAGCCGTGAAGACGGCGTTAACACCGCATCCTCGACAATCTTCCCGCTCCCACAAGATTCTTAGCGGGCCCAACCCCAGATTGTTGATTTGAAACGGTTCCGTTTGCCGGACAGATTGCGCGCCTTGGGCCTCATCGGTGGATGGGCCAATCAGGGGACTGCGATGGCAAACCTTACGATCAACGGAAAATCAATCACTGTCGACGTCGAGCCGGATACGCCTCTCTTGTGGGCGATCCGCGAGAATGTCGGCCTTACCGGCACCAAATATGGCTGCGGCATCGCGCAATGCGGCGCCTGCACGGTTCACATCGACGGCGTCGCCGCCCGCTCCTGCGGCGTCGCGGTCAGCGAAGCCGAAGGCAAGCAGATCACCACGATCGAGGGGCTGGCGAGCGGCGCTACGTTGCACAAGGTGCAGCAGGCGTGGATCGCCCATGACGTTCCGCAATGCGGCTATTGCCAGAGCGGCATGATCATGGCGGTTGCGGCGCTGCTCAAGGAGAAGCCGAAACCGACCGACGCCGATATCGACGAGGCCATCACCAATATCTGCCGCTGCGGCACCTTCCAGCAGGTGCGCGAAGCGATCCACACGATCGCGAACGCTTGAGGAGGCGGCCATGAACAAGTACGTTTCGCCCGCAATGAATCGCCGTGCCTTCGTCATCGGCACCGCCGCAGTCAGCGCCGGCCTTGCTCTCGGCCTCGACATCCCCTTCGGCGGACCGGCCGTGGTCCGCGCCGCCGACGGCTCGCCCGAAGTCAACGCTTGGGTCGTGGTGCGGCCCGACGACACCGTGGTGATCCGCATCGCCCGCTCCGAGATGGGCCAGGGCTCACTCACCGGCCTTGCGCAGCTCGTCGCCGAGGAGCTCGAATGCGACTGGTCGAAGGTGACGACCGAATATCCGACACCCGGCCAGAGCGTCGCCCGCAAGCGCGTCTGGGGCGACTTCTCGACCGGCGGCAGCCGCGGCATCCGCTCCTCGCAAGACTATGTCCGCAAGGGCGGCGCCACCGCGCGCATGATGCTGATCCAGGCTGCGGCCAATGAATGGAAAGTGCCGGCGTCCGAATGCACGGCCGCCAAGAGCGTCATCACCCACACGCCGTCGGGCCGGACCACGACTTACGGCAAGGTCGCGGAGGCCGCCGCGAAGCTGACGCCGCCCGCCGAGGTCAAGCTGAAGGATCCCAAGGGCTGGACCATCGCAGGCAAAGGTGTGAGCCGGCTCGACACCGCCGACAAGACCACCGGCGCGATGACCTACGGCATCGACGTCAAGCTGCCGGGCATGCTGAATGCCGCGATCAAGGATTGCCCGGTGTTCGGCGGCAAGGTGAAGAGCTTTGACGAGGCCAAGATCGCAGGCATGAAAGGCGTCAAGAAGGTCGTCAGGGTCGGCGATAGCGCGGTCGCGGTCGTCGCCGATACCTGGTGGCACGCCAAGACCGCGCTAGAAGCGCTGCCGATCGTCTGGGACGAGGGCGACAACGCGAAGGTCTCCAGCGAGTCGATTGCGAAGTGGCTGGCCGAGGGCCTCGACAACGAGCAGCCGGCCTATGTCGGCAACAAGAACGGCGACGCCAAAGCGGCGATTGCCGGCGCCGCCAAGAAGATCGAGGCGGTCTACAACTATCCCTACCAGAACCACGCCACCATGGAGCCGATGAACGCCACCGCGCTCTACACGGCGGACAAATGCGAGGTCTGGTGCGGCACGCAGAACGGCGAGGCCGCCTTCGCGGCGGTGCTGGAAGCCTCGGGCCTGCCGGCAGAGAAGTGCGACGTGCACAAGCTGATGCTCGGCGGCGGCTTCGGTCGGCGCGGCCAGACCGACTATGTCCGCCAGGCGGTCGCAATCGCCAGGCAGATGCCGGGCACGCCGATCAAGCTGTTGTGGTCGCGCGAAGAGGACATGGCGCACGGCAGGTATCACCCGATCACCCAGTGCAAGATGACCGGCGCGTTCGATGCCGACAACAATCTGGTCGCGCTGCACTACCGCCTCTCTGGGCAGTCGATCCTGTTCTCGCTGCGCCCCGAGGCGCTGCAAAACGGCATGGATCCGGCCGCGTTCCAGGGCGTCGCCCAGTCCGGCGAAGCCGCGTTCGGCTACTCCGTGCCGAACCTCCTGATCGAGCATACGATGCGCAACCCGCACGTTCCGCCCGGATTCTGGCGCGGCGTCAACGTCAATCACAACGCGATCTACATGGAATGCTTCATGGATGAGCTGGCCCATGCCGCAGGCCAGGACCCGCTCGAATTCCGCCGCAAGCTGATGGGCAATCACCCCAAGCATCTGGCTGTGCTCAATGCCGTGGCCGAGAAGATCGGCTGGAGCGAGCCGGCGCCGCAGGGCGTCTATCGCGGCATCGCGCAGGTCATGGGCTATGGCAGCTATGTTGCCGGCGCCGCCGAAATCTCGGTGACCGACGGCAGCAAGATCAAGGTGCATCGAATCGTGGCCTCCACCGATCCCGGCTACGTCGTCAATCCGGCGCAGGTGGAACGCCAGATCGCGGGCTCCTTCGTCTTTGGCCTCAGCGCGCTCTTCTATGGCGGCTGCACCGTGAAGGACGGACGCATCGAGCAGAGCAACTTCGACACCTACAACTCGATGCGCATCAACGAGATGCCGAAGGTGGAAGCGGTGATGGTGCCGAGCGGCGGGTTCTGGGGCGGTGTCGGCGAGCCGACCATCGGGGTTGCCGCACCTGCGGTGCTCAACGCCTATTTCGCAGCGACGGGAAAACGCATCCGATCGGTGCCGCTGCGCGACCAGAACATCTCCTTCGCTTAACCAAGGTGCAGCTGCGGCGGCCCACGGGCCGCCGCAGCATCTTCCGGATGATGCTCATGACCACGCGCTCCGTGACACGGCGAAAGGCCGTCCTCGGCATCGCGGCCGCACCGCTGGCCCTGCCCGCGATCGTGCGCGCGCAAGGCTCAGCCCGCGTCGTCGTGATCGGCGGCGGCTTTGGCGGGGCGGCCTGCGCCCGCGCGCTGAAACGGAGCGAAGCGAACTTGCAGGTCACGCTGGTCGAGCCGAACAGGACCTTCACCGCGTGCCCGTTCAGCAACGAGGTGATCGCGGGCCTGCGCGAGATCGAAGCGCAGCAGTTCGGCTATGAGAAGATCGCGTCCGACGGCGTAACCGTCGTCGCTCAGGCCGCAACCGTGGTCGATCCGCAAGCTCGCCGCGTCACGCTGGCCGACGGCTCATCCCTTCCCTACGACCGTCTCGTGCTCTCGCCCGGCGTCGATTTCCATTTCGACGGCCTGCCCGGCTATGACGAAGCCGCAAGCCAAAAGATGCCGCATGCCTGGAAGGCCGGCGAGCAAACCATGCTGCTGCGCAGGCAGTTGGAGGCCATGGAGGATGGCGGCCTCGTCACGATCGCGGTGCCGGCCAACCCCTCGCGCTGCCCGCCGGCGCCTTACGAGCGCGCCAGCCTGATCGCACATTATCTCAAGAAGAAGAAGCCGCGCTCAAAAGTGCTGATCCTGGACGCCAAGGACAATTTCACGCAACAAAGACTATTCGAGAAGGCGTGGACGGAGCTTTACGGCGGCATGATCGAGCGCGTATCGCTGTCGCAGGGCGGCCGCGTCACCTCCGTCGATCCCGCGAGCAACACTGTCATCACCGAGTTCGGCAATTACACGGCGCAAGTCGCCAACGTCATTCCGCCGCAACGCGCCGGGCGCATCGCCGCGATTGCCGGGGTGGCCGATACCACCGGCTGGTGCCCGATCGATCCCATGACCTTCGAATCCAGGCTCGTGCCCAACATCCACGTCATCGGCGATGCCTGCCTCGGCGGCGGCATTCCGAAATCGGCCTCGGCCGCGAGCGCGCAAGGATGGGCCTGCGCGGATGCGATCGTCAACCTCGTCGCTGGCCGGACGACGGAAACGCCACGGCTGACCGGCGTCTGCTACAACACGGTCGCCCCCGCTTACGGCTTTTCGCTCGCCGGCAACTACCAGCCGAAAGGAGACATCTTCGCCGAGGTCGAGGGCGGCACCACCAGTCCGCTCGACGCACCGCCAGAACGACGCGCCCGCGAAGCTGCGGAAGCCGAGCGCTGGTTTCAAACCATCACGGCGGCGACCTTTGGCTAGGCCGATGATCCATATCGCCGCACTGATCGCGGCAAGCCTTGCACTTACCGACGGCACGCGGGCACAGGCGCTGGTGTCCTACAACATTGTCGGCGATGGCATCCCGGAGTCGCTCACCGGCGCGCCCGGCGATACGGCGCGCGGGCGCGCGTTGGTGCTCGATCGCAGCACGACCTGCATCCTCTGCCATTCCGGGCCGTTTCCGGAGACGCGGTTCCAGGGCGATCTCGCGCCGGACCTCACGGGCGCCGGGAACAGGTGGTCGACAAGTCAGTTGCGGCTGCGATTGGTGGACGCATCGCGGTTCAACCGAGAGACCATCATGCCGTCATACTATCGTAACGACGGGCTCGTTCGCGTCGGCCGCAACCTTGCCGGCAAGCCGATCCTGAGCCCGAGCCAGATCGAGGACATCGTGGCCTATCTTGCAACGCTTCGGGACTAGGACGGGGAATGCCAAGCACACGTCGACAGTTTTTGCACCTCACGGTCGCCGCCGGGACTATTCCCATCGTCACGATCCGCCCGATCGAGGCGACACCCGCGATGCTCGGCACGGCGATCCGCAATGTCGTCGGCGAGGCGCAACTGCGCACCGGCAAGGTCAGGCTCGACATTCCGCCACTGGTCGAGAACGGCAACACCGTGCCGATGACAGTCAGCGTCGCGAGCCCGATGACCGCGGCCGACTACGTCAAGAGCATCCACGTCTTCAACGAGAAGAACCCGCAGCCGAATATCGGCAATTTCCATCTCGGCCCCTGGGCCGGGCGCGCGCAGGTCTCGACCCGCATCCGCCTCGCGGACAGCCAGAAGGTTGTCGCGATCGCGCGCCTGTCCGACGATTCCTTCTGGCAGGTCGCGGCCGACGTCGTCGTGACACTTGCCGCCTGCACCGAAGAGGTGAACTGATGGCCTCCGCTCTCATCAACGTTCCGCCGAAAGCCAAGCGCGGCGATGTCATCGAGATCCGGACGCTGACCTCGCATATCATGGAAACCGGATTTCGCCGCACGGCGGCCGGCGAGCTCGTGCCGCGCGACATCATCACCAGCTTTACCTGCCGCTACAACGGCACCGAGATCTTTCGCGCCGACCTCTTTCCCGCAATCGCCGCGAACCCGTATCTGTCGTTCTTTACGGTCGCAAAAGATAGCGGCAAGCTCGAGTTCGAATGGATCGGCGACAACGGCTTTGTCTCGACCGCGTCTGCATCGATCACGGTAGAATGAGCGTTGCACGCACGATCATCGCGGCGATGCTGCTCGTCGCCGCACCTGCCCTGATCGCCGGCGAAATCCCACAGGACGCACGCCGTTCGGGCTATTCCTTCATGGGACCGGACACGCGCGCGATGCAGGACGACGATACGTCCAATCCGGGTATGCTGTTCGTGCTGGACGGCGAAGCACTGTGGAAGACAAGAAGCGGCAGCGCCGGCAGGGCGTGCGCCGATTGCCACGGCGATGCGCGCGAGAGCATGAAGGGCGTCGCGGCGCGCTATCCCGCCTTCGACAAGGCGCTGGGCCGCCCGGTCACGCTCGACCAGCGCATCAATCTTTGCCGCGCCAACCATCAGCAGGCAACGCCCCTGTCTCACGAAAGCCGCGACCTGCTCGCGCTCTCGGCATTCGTCGCTCACCAGTCGCGAGGGGTGGCGATCACCGCCGGCGATGATCCACAGCTCAAACCGTTCGTCGAACAGGGCCGCGCGCTGTTCATGCAGCGGCAGGGCCAGCTCAACCTCGCCTGCACCAATTGCCACGACGACAACTACGACAAGCATCTGGCGGGCGCGCCAGTCACGCAGGGGCAGCCGACCGGTTATCCGCTCTATCGGCTGGAATGGCAGACGCTGGGATCTCTGGAGCGCCGGCTGCGCAGCTGCATGAGCGGGGTGCGCGCCCAGGCTTTTGGCTACGGCGCGCCCGAACTGGTCGCGCTCGAGCTCTATCTGATGGCACGGGCGCGCGGCATGCCCATGGAGAGCCCGGCCGTGCGGCCTTAATCCGCAGAGAAATATTAGGACTAGGCAGATGCGGCGCGGACGCTAGTATCCCTCCCAAGAAACGAGTCACAGGGAGGACAAACGTGGCTGACCATCGTATTTCGCGCCGCACGCTTTTGAAGGGGACCGCCGCGGCTGGCGCGCTCAGCCTGACCGGATTCCCGGCGCATGCCGAGGTCAATTGGAAGAAATATGCCGGGACCAAGCTGGAGGTGATCCTCGCCAAGGGTCCGCGCGGCGACAACCTGCAAAAGAACATCAAGGAGTTCACCGACCTTACCGGCATCCAGGTGGAATCGGAGCAGATCCCCGAGCAGCAGCAGCGCCAGAAATGCGTCATCGAGCTCACCTCGGGCCGGCCGAGCTTCGATGTCGTCCACCTCAGCTATCACGTGCAGAAGCGGCAGTTCGAGAAAGCCGGCTGGCTCACCGACATCACGCCCTTCATGAAGGATCCGACGCTGACCGCGCCCGATCTCGTCGAGAGCGATTTTTCGGCCGCCGGCCTGCAATACGCCAAGAACGACAAGGGCCAGATGCTGTCGCTGCCCTGGTCGGTCGACTATTTCATCCTCTACTACAACAAGGAGCTGTTCCAGAAGAAGGGCGTTGCGGTGCCCAAGACGCTGGACGAGATGGTCGCGGCCGCAGAAAAGCTCACCGATGCCAAGGAAGGCACCTACGGCTTCGTCGGGCGCGGCCTGCGCAACGCCAACATGACGTTGTGGACCAACTTCTTCCTCGACTATGGCGGTGAATTCCTCGATGCCAAGGGCAACATCCTGACTGACGGCCCCGAAGCCATCGCGGCGACGAAGCTCTACCAGACGCTCCTGACGAAGGTCGCTCCGCCCGGCGTCGCCGGCTTCAACTGGATGGAGTCGATGGCCTCGTTCTCGCAAGGCCGTTCGGCGATGTGGATCGACGGCGTCGGCTGGGCGCCACCGCTGGAGGATCCGGCGGCCTCGCGCGTCGTCGGCAAGGTCGGATACACCGTCGTGCCTGCCGGGCCGAAGGGCCAATATTCAGCCACTTACGGCGACGGCCTCGGCATTGCCGCCGCGAGCAAGAACAAGGAAGCGGCCTATCTGCTCTGCCAGTGGGCGGTCTCGAAGACGGAAGGCGCGCGGCTTTTGCAGGCCGGCGGCGGCGTGCCGTTCCGCAACTCGATCCTGAACGACCCCGAGGTCCAGAAGGGCGTGAAGATGCCGGCCGAGTGGCTGCAATCGGTGATCGATTCCGCCAAGATCAGCAAGCTCGGCCTGCCCGTCGTGATCCCGGTCGCCGAATTCCGCGATCTCGTCGGCGCCGCGATCACCGCAACCCTGGCCGGCGCCGATCCCGCGACCGAGTTGAAGAAGGCCCACGAGCAATACCGACCGATCCTGGAGCGTAGCGAAAAGGCGTGAGTGCGTTGACACAAGCAACTCCGGCCGCGGCAAAATCCGATGCCGCGCCGGAGAAGGAGTTGCGGCCACCGTCCTACTGGCCGTTCGTGGTGCCGGCGCTGGTCGTCGTGCTCGCGATCATCATCTTTCCTTGGCTGTTCACGATCTGGATGAGCCTGAACGAATGGAAGGTCGGCTCGCCGACCACGTTCGTCGGGCCTTCCAATTATCTGCGGCTGACGAGCGATCCGCGCTTCCTCGAATCGGTGGGCCACACCATGGTCTACACCGTACTGTCGGTGGTGCTGCCGCTGGTCTTCGGCACGCTCGCAGCCGTGGTGTTTCACCAGAAATTCCCCGGCCGCGGCTTCCTGCGCGGCATCTTCATCATGCCGATGATGGCAACGCCGGTGGCGATCGCGCTGGTCTGGACCATGATGTTCCATCCGCAGCTCGGCGTGCTGAATTACCTGTTGTCGCTGGTCGGCCTGCCACCGCAGCTCTGGGTGTTTCATCCCGCAACCGTCATTCCCTCGCTGGTGCTGGTCGAGACCTGGCAGTGGACGCCGCTGGTCATGCTAATCGTGCTCGGCGGCCTCGCCGCGATCCCGACCGAGCCTTACGAAAGCGCGCAGATCGACGGCGCCAATCTCTGGCAGGTGTTCCGCTTCATCACGCTGCCGCTGATCATGCCGTTCCTGTTCATCGCCGGCATGATCCGGATGATCGACGCGGTGAAAAGCTTCGACATCATCTTCGCGATCACGCAAGGAGGACCGGGCTCGGCGTCGGAGACGATCAACATCTATCTCTACAGCGTCGCCTTCACCTATTACGACCTCGGCTACGGTTCGGCGATCGCCGTGGTGTTCTTCCTCCTCATCGTCGCACTCGCTGCCCTGATGCTTTACATGCGCCAGCGCATGCTGTGGACCGAAATCGCGAGGGGCGCATGACTCCACGTCAGATCCTGGGTCAAATCGGCCTCTGGTTTTCGGTGCTCGTCATCGTGTCGCCGGCAATCCTGTTCTTCCTCTGGATGGCCTCGCTATCGCTCAAGTTCGAGGTCGACAACGCCGCCTACCCGCCGGTGTTCATCCCCGAGCATATCGCCTGGAAGAACTACACCGACGTGCTCGCCTCCAACCGCTTCCTGACCTATTTCTTCAACAGCCTGATCGTGACCGGCAGCGCGACCGCGCTGGCGCTGATTGTGGGCGTTCCCGCCGGCTACGGGATCGCGCGGATGGCCGCGCACAAATCCGCGATCGTGATCCTGATCGCCCGCATCACGCCCGGCCTGTCCTACCTGATCCCGCTGTTTATCCTGTTCCAGTGGCTCGGACTGCTCGGCACGCTGGTGCCGCAGGTCATCATCCATCTCGTGGTGACGGTGCCGATCGTGATCTGGATCATGATCGGCTATTTCGAGACCACACCGATGGAATTGGAAGAGGCAGCGCTGATCGACGGCGCGACGCGCTGGCAGGTCTTCAGCCACGTCGCTCTTCCGATCGCGAAACCCGGCATCGCGGTCGCCTTCATCCTGGCCGTAATCTTCTCCTGGAATAATTTCGTCTTCGGCATCGTGCTGGCCGGACGCGAGACGCGCACCCTGCCGGTCGCCGTCTACAACATGATCTCGTTCGATCAGTTGAGCTGGGGACCGCTCGCTGCCGCCGCGCTGATCGTCACCTTCCCGGTGCTGCTGCTGACGGTGGTTGCCCAGCGGCAGATCGTCGCCGGCCTGACGGCTGGAGCTGTGAAGGGCGGATAAGCACGCCTCGTCGTCACCCGGCCAAGCCGAACGAGCGATGAGACGATCCGCTGCGCATGCAGCGATCATCCTGAAGAAGAAAAGATTGGGACCATGGGACCAAACACGGGCGACGCCGACCATACCAAGCGAAGCCGCACGATGCGCCGCGTGTCGAAAGCCGCAGCCAGCCTGGCCGTCTGCGCGATCGTGTTGTCCGCCAGCGGCCGATCATCGGCGGCGGATGAGGCCTTTCAAGGCGCCTGTGCGAGTCTCGCTGGACGAACGATCCCGGCTCGCCTGGTCGGCCTGCCCAGCGGGGATGCCACCGTCACGTCGGCAGGCTTCACGCCGGCAGCACCGGCCAAGGCGGCGGCCCCCGCGACGCCGGACTTCTGCAAGGTGACGGGCACCATCGCGCCGGTCGACCCGGCTGCGCAACTGATCAACTTTCAGCTCAACCTGCCGGCCGCGTGGAACGGCAAGCTCCTGCAATATGGCGGCGGCGGTTACAACGGCACGCTGGTGAGCGGCCTTGCGCCGCTGCGCGATGCGGCGCCCGACGATGCGCTGCCGCTGACCCGCGGCTATGCCACGCTCGGCACGGATTCCGGGCATCAAGCCGCGAGCTTTGCGCCCGATCGCATCGGCCAGTTCGGCCTCAACGACGAAATGCTGACCAATTACGGCTATGCCTCCTACAAGAAGGTGCGCGATGTCGCCGTCGCGCTGATCGGTACGCTCTATTCGAGACGGCCGGCCAAAATCTATTATTTCGGCGGCTCGGAGGGCGGCCGCGAGGGTCTTACGATGGCCCAGCGCTTCCCTGCCGACTATGACGGGATCGTCAGCGTGGTACCGGTGGTGCAGCTCTCCATGTTGTTCCAGTCCTTCATCTTGAATGGCCTGCCGCAATTCAAGGGCGGCTGGCTCAACCCGGCCAAGAGCGAGACGCTTGCGAAATTCGTCGCCAATGCCTGTGACGAGCTCGACGGCTTGCGTGACGGCATCGTCAGCAACTATCTCGCCTGCCAGTCGAAGGTGAACGTGCAGGCGCTGCGTTGCCCGGAAGGCGCGGACACAGGCGATGGTTGCCTGTCGGACGCGCAGATAACAGAGGTTCAGACCGTGCACGCACCACATCCATTCCCGCTTGCGATGGCGAACGGCATCACGACCTATCCGCAATGGCTTTACGGCAACGAGACCACACCGGACCCGCAGCGGATGACCATGACGCGCTGGGTGATGGGCACGGCAGCGCCGACGGAGCAACTTGATGTCGCCACGGTGTCGCAGCAATGGCTCTATGGCAGCAATGCCGTACGTTTCCTCCTGACGCGCGACGAGAAATTTGACCCGCGCACCTATCGTCCCGAAGACTTTCGGTCCCGCGTCGAGGAGGTGTCGAAGATCCTCGACTCGACCGATCCCGACCTGTCGGCTTTCTTCGCACATGGCGGCAAGCTGATCCTGCGCGAGAACATGGCAGACCTCGCGCAAAGCCCGCTCGCCGGAATCAACTATTTCCAGTCCGTCGTGGCGCGGCTCGGTCAGGCGACGGTCGAGGCTTCAGCACGGCTCTACGTCTCGCCCGGCTCGACGCATACCGGACACGGCACGAGCGTGCTCGACGGTTCCGCGATCCCGACCATGGTCGATCTGCTCGAACCGCTCGACCGCTGGGCGAGCGACGGCGTCGCGCCGGCCGACGCACTGGTCCAGACGTCGAAGGACCCCGCGCTGCCGTTCGCGCTGAAAGCAGCCCGGCCGATGTGCCGTTATCCGAACTACCCGCGCTATGTCGGCGGCGACAAGGCGGCGGCCGAAAGCTACGTTTGCAAGGTCTCGACGCCGTGACAAACGGCGGGCGGCGATCGGCCGCCCGCGCCTTCTCAAGCCGAGGCTCGTAACACCGCCGCCGGTGCTCTACCTGACGTTGACGCAAAGTTCGCACGCGCGTATGCTACGGCATGTAGCGCTACATAATGTGACGCGCGCCCGAACTACAAGAGACGCCAGATGTCCCCCCGTCCCCTGATCCCGCGCCGAAAACTGTTTGGTAATCCGACATATGTCGGAGCCAAGTTATCGCCGGATGGTCAATTCCTGTCCTGGCTCGCCCCTGTCGACGGCGTTCTGAACATCTGGGTGTCGCCGGTCGACAATATTGCAGCAGGCCAGCCCGTCACGCGCACCAGGGGCAGACCGATCAACTGGCAGGATTGGAGTCCGGACGGCCGCCACATCATGTTCCTCAACGACGAGAACGGCGACGAGAATTTGCACCTGTTCGTCGTCGATCCCAACACTCAGGAGCTCAGGGATCTCACGCCTTTCGCCAATGTCCGCGCGTTGCCGACCTACTGGTCGCACGTCGTCCCTGACAAGATCGCGATCGGTCTGAATGACCGCGACGTGCGATGGCATGATGTCTTCCTGCTCGACCTCTTAACCGGCGAGCGCTCTCTGGTCTGGGAAAATCACCAGGAGTTCGACTACGTCGGGCTCGACTGGCAGTTGAGGCCACGCCACGCCCGCAGCAACGCGCCCGATGGAGGCACGCGGCTCTGGCGCATCGACGACGGGAAGGCCACGCATTGGCGCGACGTCCCGTTCGAGGCTTATGCGAGTACGCGGCTCTGGACCTTCGATTCCGCCGGCAACCACATTCACATGAGTTCGAGCCTGGAGCACGACAAATCCGCGCTGGTGCGGATCAACTGGTCAACCGGCGAAGAACGCGTCCTGTTCAAAAGCGACCGCGCCGACGTGACGGGCGCCATATTCAATGCCCGAACGTTCGAACCGGAGGCGGTTTGCATCGACCCCGGCCGGCCGGAATGGACGGCTTTAGCGCCTGCCGTTGCGAGCGAACTCGATCTGATCAAGGAGCAGCTTCCAGGTCACGCCTTTTATGTCGAAAGCCAAAGTGATGACGGTCGCCGTTGGATTGTGACGAGCCATAAGGCGGATCAGCCCGCCACATATCACCTCCTCGACCGCGACAGACAGACCATCACAGAGCTATTTACGGAGCGGCCCGAGCTGAAGCCATACCGGCTGGCGCCAATGCAAGCCATACAGGGCAAGTCGCGCGACGGATTCACCCTTGTTTCCTACCTGACCCTGCCGGCGGATATCGAGGGTGACCGCCCGCCTCGACCGCTGCCGATGGTCCTCATCGTTCATGGTGGGCCGTGGGCTCGGGATATCTTCGGCTATCGCCGCGATCACCAGTGGCTGGCCGATCGTGGCTATGCCGTGCTCTCGGTCAACTATCGGGGATCGACAGGCTTCGGCAAGGCGTTCGTCGCGGCGAGCGAGAAAGAGCACGCGCGCAAGATGCACGACGATCTCATCGACATGGTCTATTGGGCGACCGCCGAGGGGATCGCGCAAAAGGACAAGGTCGCGATCTTCGGCCTGTCTTACGGAGGACTGGCCTCTTTCATCGGCGCGGCCTTCACGCCAGAGGTGTTCTGTTGCTCCGTACCGGTGGTCGGCGTCTCCAACCTGCAAACGCTGCTGGAATCGATGCCGCCCTATTGGGCCGGTTTCGCGGAGTTCATGTATCGCAGCTACGGCGATCCGCGCACCGAGGAAGGCCGCAAGCTGCTCGCCGAACGCTCACCGATCAACAAGGTCGACAACATCAGGAAGCCCATGCTGATCTTCCATGGTGCCAACGACGTCCGGTGCAAGATCGCGGAGAGCGACACCATCGTCGCCGCCATGCAGGCCAAGAACATTCCGGTGACCTACATCGTCTATCCCGACGAAGGACACGGATTCCAGAAGCCGCCCAATAAGCTCTCCCACATCGCAATCGCCGAGGCGTTCTTTGCACGGCATCTCGGCGGCGCTTGCGAGCCCGTCGGCGAGGACTTTGAAGGCTCAAGTCACGAGGTTCGGGCCGGCGCCGATCTTCTGACGGATTTGGGCGTCGCCTGACACCGACCTCGGGAGGTACAGAAGAAGCGCTGGGCACCCTATGACGCGCGGTTGAGAAAGATCGGCAGACCGCGCTTGCTGGAGTAGATGGGACGGTAGCGCTCCGTGTTGTATGTGTTGGCGACGTCCAATTTGCGCGGCCCGAGCTTGACGTCAGGGATTGGCACGAGGTCGTAGCGGCCTTCGACCAGCGCCGACATAAGGCCGGTCTTGCCTTCCAGCATGGCATCGAACGCCATGTTGCCGAAGGTTAGGGCTACGAGCTTGTCGATGAAGTCCGGATCCCCCGACCGCAGGTCGTAGGTGAGGTCGGAGGTCATCGTCTGCTCGCCGACTCGCCGCTTGATCTCATCGGCGAGCGCTTCGGCCACGTTGGCCTTCTTGCGGTGACCGTAAGGATCTGGCTCGCCATATTCCTGCGGCTTGTAGCCTTCCCACTCGGCGCCCTCGCTGAGCACGATCAGCGCGTAGTTGCTCGGGTTGGCGCGCTTCTCCTCGAGAAGCAAAGCGATCAGCTTGTCAAGATTGATCCTGTACTCCGGGATGACGCACCGTATCGAGGTCGCGTACGCGGTATAAAGCGCGGTAAATCCGGCATCGCGGCCAAAGACGCGAAAAATACCAATTCGCTCGTGCGAGCCGACAGTGGTGCGCTGCCGCTGGATGGCATCGCTGGCGCGGGTGATCGCAGTCGAGAAGCCGATGCAGTATTCGGTGTTGCGGACGTCGTTGTCCATCGTCTTCGGGATGGCGATGATCTTGACGCCGAGATCGTTGAGCTTGGCCGCATAACTGAGCGTGTCGTCGCCGCCGATGGCGATCAGGTGTTCGATACCGAGCCCGGAGAGGTTCGCCAGCACCTGGCCGGTGAGGTCCCACGTCTTGGTTCCCTTGGTACTCGGGGAAGCCGGAAGATCGCTGCCAACGAGATGATCGGGCAGCTCTTGTATTTTTGAGGGATTGGTGCGGCTCGTGTGCAGCACCGTGCCGCCGCGCCGATCGATGGTGCGGGTGTTTTCACGATCCAGCGGCATGAGGTAGCGGGACCTGCTGGCCGCGTCTTCGAGGTTGAGATGCGTGAGAGCCTCCCAACCTCGGCGGAGACCGACAACCTCGATGTCGTTCTCGCTGCCGCGATAGGTCACGCTCTTGATGACGGCGTTGAGGCCGGAGACGTCGCCACCACCCGTGAGAATGCCGATGCGTTTTCTCGCCAAGCCGACCTCCCAACGTTAGCATGTCGCCATCATGCACAGAGCAGCGTTCCTTACTCGGCCGCTTCCGGCTTGCGCTCCTCGCGCAGCCGAAAACGCTTCAGCAGCCCGGACACGGTATCGCGGAAGCCACCATACTCCAGCTCGGAATAGGGCAGCATCGCGGCACCGGACCAGCCCTGGCTGCGCATCTCGATGGCCTTGCTCTGGGCGCGCCTGCGGACTTCGTCCCACGCCGGGTTATCGAAGAAATCGGTGTGCGACTCCGAGAATCGGCCGTCCTTGTCGATCGAAAAGCCGGCGCACGAAACGATCGGCAGGCAGTACATGCCGGTCACCGGTGTGTTGAGCGGCACCGGCATGAGCGGCATCACGTGCGAGCCTCGCGCATCGCCGCCGACGAAATGCGCCTTGGCGAACGGCGAGACGATTTCTTCGGGCGCCGGGAAAATCCCCTGGTTTCTGACGATCGCGACCGGATCGTCCTTGCCGGTGTACTTGCCTGCGATCGCGTGAAGGCGCTGCGCCGAAACAGCGACGACAACCTCGTCATAGGTTCGAGAAACGATGCGATCGATCCCAAAGCGCTCATTGTCGCGAAGGAGCGCGGCAATGTGGTAGCCGTCCGCCGGCGCGTCGAGTTCGATGATGCTGTCGCCTGCCGTGTGGTCCATGTCGATGACATGGAAACGGAAACCCTTGATCATCGGGGGCAGCATCAGCCCGGCGCAATACATGGGATCGGCGAAGGCGAGGTAGAGCGGCAGGTTGTACGCGCCGGGGCCGCATTTGTCGGCGGCGAACACCATGAAGGACTCCGCGGGCCTTGAACCCGAGAGGCTGTGGTCGAAGCTGAGCTCCGCGACGGCCGGTCCGGCGCCGCGAATGTTTCCGGAAGGCGCGTCGACGAGAAGATCCTGGCCGGCGCCGTACAGCCCGGAGGTTTTCGCGACCGACGTCGCCGCGAGGAACGTATTCCATGCAAATTGATGGACCGCGGCGCTCCCCTCACCCCTTGTGTGCGTCATGATGATCGCGATGTCGTCGCCGGTATGGCAGACGAAACTGTCGATCAGGAGACCTTTGTCGACCGCCTTCGCGGCTTCGCCCATGACAGTGACCATCATGGGTCCAGACGGTTGCGTATGCCCGCCGACAGAGCCAACGTCAGCCTTGATGACCGAAAGAGTGAGTCTCATGAGCATCCCTCCCAGCAGCACAGCTTAGCGCCTCAGCCTCGGCGCTTGCTGCGCCGGGGCGACGGCGCTGCTCATACGCGAAAAAGAACGTCGCGTGCTGCGTTAGGTTCCACGGATGCCGCTTGACTTGACGTGAGAAATCGGCCGGGTAGCTTGACACCACCCGGCCGCAACCAAAGTTTCGGTCGAAGTTACTCCGCCGGCGCGGCGGACATCTCCGGATGCGAGGCGTAGTGCTCACTGGTGCGCCGGCTAAGAGCATACAATCCGGCCGCCACGACCGCGTAGGACAGCGCCACCGCAGGCGTGACGCCGAAACCGCCGCCAATGCCCACAGCTTCGCCATGCATGAAGCCGAAATAGGTCAGGACGGCGCCGACCAGCGCGAAGCCTGATGCCTTCTCGAAGTCGCGCTCGATGATGAAGACGGTGATCGCGCCCAGGATCAGGCCGGCGAGGATCGAGCCGCCGCCCATCACCTCGAGGCCATGATAGAACACGCCCTGCTGTGGCAGCGCGGCAATTGCGGCCGCCTTGACGGCATCAGCCTTGTCGCCGGCCATGCCGCCGACGGTCGCCGCCGCCGTCATGGTTGAGGCCAGCATGGTGTCGATCTGGAGTTTTGCCCAGGCCGCAAGATGCGGCGTCAGCGCCAGCACGATCGCCGGCGCGTGCTTGACCGGCGTCGTCTGGAACGCCTGCGCGCCGATCAGCATGCCGATATAGAGCAGGATCGGCGAGATCGCGACCACCGGCACGAGCGCCAGCAGCACCGAGATGATGCCGAACCAGGACAGCACCACCACCATCACGCCGGTCGCGGCGGAATAGCCGATCCGGCCGCCCATCGCCTTCCAGCCGGGATGGCCGATATAGACCGCGTTGATGAAGGGATTGCCCATCAGGCAGCCGATCAGGCTGACGACGCCGTCGGCGGTGAGAACGCGCGTGGTCGGATATTCGTCGCCGGCGGCTTCCGCGCTCTCGACATTGTCCATGGCCTCGACGAGGTCATAGATGCCGAAGGGGATGGCGGTAACCAGGATGACGCCGAGGAACTCGAAGCCGGAGAACACATAGTTCACCGCCGGGACCGGCACCGAGAAGCCGAAATTGGCGAAGGCATCGCCGACGCCCTTCAGGCTCAATCCGCCAAGACCAAGCCCAAACAGGTTCGAGCCCCAGGCGATGACCATACCGGCCGCGATGGCAATGAGGCCTGCCGGAATACCGCGCGGATATTTCACCCCGCCGAACCAGCTCACCAGGATGATGGCGAAGCAGACGAGACCAATCTGCGGCGTCATGTACATCTCGAGCGCCGGACGCATCGAGATAAAGGTAACGGAGACGCCGGCGAGCGTGCCGAGCAGCGCCGCGCGCGGCGTGATCCTGCGGATGAACGGCGCGATGAAGCCACCGATCATCAGGATGAAACTCTGGAAGAACACCCAGACGAGGCCAGCCGACCATCCCTTCAGCGGATCGCCGGTCTTGATCGTGATCGGCAGCATGATCACGAAGGTCACGATGAACATGTGCGGCACGCTGACGCCCGAGGGCAGCGCGCAGACGTCGCTGCGGCCGGTCTTCTGCGCCAGGCGGTAGGCGAGGAAGGCGTAGTAGAAGGTCGACAGGCACATCATCAACCCGAGCGCGGGCAGGATTCGGCCGAACACGAGAGAGTCCGGCATCTTCAGCACGAAGCGCAAGAGGCCCGTGAGCACCAGCATGTTGACGAGGATGTTGGTGCCGAATCCGAAAAATGCGTTCCAGTCGCCCGATGTCCATAGCGCCGGCTTGAACTCGGACTTGTTGATCTCAGATTTGCCGGCCGTCCCCGTCAAATTGCTCATGGTGATCCCCTAAATGGTCGTGGTCTTCAACGCCTCCAGTACTGCGGCTGAGCTTGCGACCCAGCCGAAGATTCCGCCCTGGGCCTTGATCATCTTCAGGCCCATCTCGTGGAACTCGGGGAAGTAGGATGCGCAGCCGTCCGAGATGACGACGCAGCGATAGCCGCGGTCATTGGCCTCGCGCACGGTGGTGTTGACGCAGACCTCCGTCGTGACGCCGCACACCAGAAGATTCTCGATGCCGTATTTCTCGAGCACGTCGCTGAGCTCGGTCGCGTAGAACGCGCCCTTGCCAGGCTTGTCGATCACAACCTCGCTGTCGAGCGGATAGAGCTCGGGGATGATGTCGTGGCCGGCCTCGCCGCGGATCAGGATGCGGCCCATCGGACCGGGATCGCCGATGCGCAAGGACGGCGCGCCGCGCTCGACCTTCGCAGGCGGCGCGTCGGAAAGATCGGGCAGATGGCCTTCGCGCGTGTGGATGACCAGCATACCGCTATCGCGTGCGGCCTTGAGCACGGCGCCGATCGGCTTCACTGCCCGGGCGAGCTGGCTGACGTCGTTGCCGAGCGTCTCGCCGAAGCCGCCAGGCTCCATGAAGTCGCGCTGCATGTCGATGATGACGAGCGCCGTGGTCGACCAGTCGAGCTTGATCGGCTCGGGCTCGGCATCGATGACGCCAAGTGTCGGCTTCGCTGGGTTCAGCATGCACACCCCTCGCAAGAACTCCCGTCGCCAGCAGTTCTGCAAGCGCTGTGCCATTGTGTACAATTGCGATGATGCGCGGTGGACACAGGATTTCGTTGCGCTTTCAGCGCGTTATGCCGGAAGCCGACGCCTGCTCAATCCCTGTGCGACGGCTTCGCGACGGGCATCTGCTCAAAGGATGAGCGGCAGGGAAGCTCTCTCCACGCCGTCATTCCGGGGCGACGCGAAGCGGAATGACGAGCGGAGGGGATGGCGCCTACCGCGCGCTCCCATACAATTTCCGGTACTCCTCCTCATACGGCGCGTACGAATCCTTGATCGTCGCCATGTTGAGCAGCATGGTCGCGACCATCTCGTTGGCCTTGTCGAACACGCGCGTCTTCACCCAGGCGCTTTCGGTGCGGCGGCTGCCGGAGAGCGCGACCACTTCGCGCTCGACCTCGTAGTCCTCGTCGACGAAGAGCGGACCCTCGATCAGACGGATCTCCTGATCTGCGAACAGGCCGACGGCCGGGCCCCTCGATGGGAGCGGGTCGTCCTTGGCGCGGT
Source organism: Bradyrhizobium sp. UFLA05-153 (assembly GCF_054185185.1). NCBI lineage: Bacteria > Pseudomonadati > Pseudomonadota > Alphaproteobacteria > Hyphomicrobiales > Nitrobacteraceae > Bradyrhizobium > Bradyrhizobium sp. UFLA05-153. The sequence continues at coordinate 81,259 of NZ_JBBIAM010000013.1, read as the reverse complement.
ACTGGAACAGCACGCTGAGCATCTCCATCGGGATGATGGCTTTCCGCCAGGGATTCTCTCCGCTCGAATAGAACGGCGAATTCTCGGTGATGACTGCGAGCTTCTGCCGCAGCGAGAACGGATAGAGGTCGCCCATGTTCTGGTCGAGGCCCATGCGCACGGTCTGACGCTTGCTGGTCTGCGCCACCTTCACGTCGCGCAGGATGACGGGATCGGCGAGCGGCTTGAGCTCAGTGAGGCGCGCCTCGAGCGCGGTGGCGACCGGCGGATCGCCGATGGAGGCCGATCCGCGCAGCACTTCCGTGCCGTCGCGCTTGACCATCTGGATCTGGCACTGGCTCGTACCGGGGAGCGGCTTCGACAGGATCGCCTGCACCTCCTCGCCTTCGAAGCAGGCGTTGCGGTAATGTGCGGAGAGGCACCCCGTTTCGAACCAGGCCCGTCCCCACAGCCGCGCGCCGAGCGGGGCAAACTGGCTGAAATGCGTCGGCCCCTCGATGGTGCCGCCCTTGAAGCCGAGCTTTTGCGCGGTCGCGTCATCGTGGATGGACGCGTGCGCATCATAGACCTGCGCCTGCAACATCTGGCGCGGCTGGCGCCATGGTCCGATCAGGGCGCTGTCGGTTTCAGTGATGTCGGTGTCGAACGCTTGTGCCGTCATGGTGGCCTCCCTTGCAGCCATGACTAGCAGGAGCGACACGGATGCGGCCAGCGATATTGACTTCGCCGGCGCATGCCCTTGACTGCAACAATCCGCTTCGCAAAGCCGCAAATCCCCTCACGCGGTCTAATTCCCCCAGCCGGAACAATAATAAGGAAGAACGAGATGACGCTGATGCATGTCGAGCTGGAGGACAAATACCGGCTCGAATCGAAGCGGATCTACCTGTCCGGCACGCAGGCCCTGGTCCGTCTTCCCATGTTGCAGCGCGAACGCGACCGGCTGGCGGGCCTCAACACCGGCGGTTTCATCTCGGGCTATCGCGGCTCACCGCTCGGCATGTACGACCACGCGCTGTGGCGCGCGAAATCGCACCTCGCAAAGCACGACATCGCCTTCGTCCCCGGCCTGAACGAGGATCTGGCGGCGACCGCGGTGTGGGGCAGCCAGCAGGTCGGGCTGTTCCCGGGCGCCAAGGTCGATGGCGTGTTCGGCATCTGGTACGGCAAGGGCCCCGGCGTCGACCGCTCGGTCGATGCGCTGAAGCATGCGAACTCGGCCGGCACCTCGCGCCATGGCGGCGTGCTAGCGCTCGCCGGCGACGACCACGGCTGCCAGTCCTCGACACTGGCGCATCAGAGCGAGCAGGTGTTTGCCGCGGCACTGATCCCCGTGATCAATCCCGCGACCTTGCAGGACTATCTCGACCTCGGTCTCTACGGGTTTGCACTGTCGCGCTTCTCAGGCTGCTGGGTCGGCTTCAAGGCGATCGGCGAGACCGTGGAGAGCTCGGCCTCCATCTACAGCGATCCCGCCCGCATCCAGATCAAGCTGCCCGACGATTTCGAGATGCCGCCCGACGGCCTCAACATCCGCTGGCCCGATCCGCCGCTGGAAGCGGAAAAGCGCCTGTTCGGCCCCAAGATGGAGGCAGTGAAGGCATTCGCCCGCGCCAACCAGCTCGATCGTATCGTGCTGGATTCAAAGCCCGCGCGGCTCGGCATTCTCGCCACCGGCAAGGCCTATCTCGACCTGCGGCAGGCGCTCGCCGACTTGGGCATTACCGACAAGGACGCGCAGGATCTGGGCTTGCGCATCTACAAGGTCGCGATGACCTGGCCGCTGGAGGAAAGCGGCGCGCGCCGCTTCGCCGAAGGTCTTCAGGACGTGCTCGTCGTCGAGGAGAAGCGCGGCTTCATCGAGGACCAGTTGATGCGCATCCTCTACAACGTCGATGCGTCAAGGCGCCCGACCATCGCAGGCAAGCGCAACGAGAGCGGCGCGCCGCTGCTGCCGAGCGAAGGTGAGCTGACGCCGACTATGGTTGCCTCCGCGCTGCTCGCGCGGCTGCGCCGCCTCGGCCATCAAAGCCCCCTGCTCGAGCAGCGGCTGGCGCGGCTCGAAGCTTTCGACAATCCCGTCACCGCCAACGCGTCGATCAAGCTTTCGCGCACACCGTTCTTCTGCTCGGGCTGCCCGCACAACTCTTCGACGCGTGTGCCCGAGGGCAGCCGCGCCATGGCAGGCATCGGCTGCCACGGCATGGCCTTGAGCATGCCGAGCCGGCGCACCGACCTGATCTCGCATATGGGCGCCGAGGGCGTGAACTGGATCGGGCAATCGCCCTTCACCACCGAGCAGCACATCTTCCAGAATCTCGGTGACGGCACCTACACGCATTCGGGGCTGCTTGCGCTGCGCGCTGCTTCCGCTGCCGGCATCAACATCACCTACAAGATCCTCTACAACGATGCGGTGGCGATGACCGGCGGCCAGCCCGCCGAGGGCAGATTCAACGTCGCGCAGATCGCGCACCAGGTCTGGGCGGAGGGCGTCAAGCGGCTTGCGATCGTCTCGGATGATCCAACAAAATACCCTGCGGGCAATTACTTCCCGCAAGGCGCGAGCGTCCATCACCGCCGCGAGCTCGACCAGGTGCAGCGCGAACTGCGCGACATCAAGGGCCTCACAGTCATCATCTACGACCAGACCTGCGCCGCTGAAAAGCGTCGCCGCCGCAAACGCGGGCTCTATCCCGATCCGCAAAAGCGCGCCTTCATCAACGAGCTCGTCTGCGAAGGCTGTGGCGACTGCTCTCAGGCCTCCAACTGCGTCTCGGTGCAGCCGCTGGAGACCGAGTTCGGCCGCAAGCGGCAGATCGACCAGTCGAACTGCAACAAGGACTATTCCTGCGTCGAGGGCTTTTGCCCGAGTTTCGTCACCGTGCACGGTGGCACGCTGAAGCGGATCAAGACCTCGGCGGTGGATTCCGGACAGTTGTTCGCCGATCTGCCGCGGCCGCCCGCGCGCGAGCTGCACGGGCCCTACAACATCCTCGTCACCGGCATCGGCGGCACCGGCGTCATCACCATCGGCGCGCTGCTCGGCATGGCCGCCCATGTCGACGGCAAGGGCTGCTCCGCACTCGACTTCACCGGCCTGTCGCAGAAGAATGGCGCGGTGATGAGCCACGTCCGCATCGCACCGAGGCCGGAGGACATCTCTGCGGTACGCATCACCACCGGCGGGGCCGACGTCATCCTCGGCTGCGACATGATCGTCTCGGCCGGTCACACTGCGCTGAGCCGCGCCGAGCGCGGCGCGACCAAGGCGTTCATCAACGCCGACCTGCAACCGACCGCGAGCTTCGTGCAAAATCCCGATCTCGATTTCGAGATGGGAGCGATGCAGACCGTGCTGCGCGATGCCGTCGGCGACAAGAACCTCGACATCGTCGATGCCACCGGCATTGCCGCCGCTCTGATGGGCGATTCCATCGCGACCAATTCCTTCATGCTCGGCTTCGCCTTCCAGAAGGGCGCCATTCCGCTGTCGCTGGAGGCGCTGCTGCGCGCCATTGAGATCAACGGCGCCGCGGTCGAGATGAACAAGCTCGCCTTCACCTGGGGGCGCCTGGCCGCGCACGACATCGCGCGGGTGCGCAGCGTGCTCCAGTTCAAGAGCCGGGCGTCCGCGCCGGCCAAGTCGCTCGACGACATCATCGCGACGCGCGCGGAGTTTTTGGCCAATTATCAGGACAAGGCCTATGCGGACCGCTATGTCGCCGCCGTCGCCAAGGTGCGCAAGGCGGAGACGGCCGCCGCACACGCTTCCACCGAACTGGCCGAGGCAGTGGCGAAGAACCTGTTCAAGCTGATGGCCTACAAGGACGAGTACGAGGTTGCGCGGCTCTACACCGATGGCAGGTTCGCCAAAAAGGTCGCTGAAAAATTCGACGGCGACTTCACGCTCAAATTCCACCTAGCGCCACCGATCTTCGCGCGCCGCGACAAGGTGACCGGGCATTTGCAGAAGCGGGAATATGGCGGCTGGACGATCCACGCCTTCCGCGTGCTGGCCAAGCTGAAGTTTTTGCGCGGCACCGCGTTCGACCCGTTCGGCCGCACCGCGGAGCGCAAGACGGAGCGGAAGCTTGTCGAGGACTATCTTGCGATAGTCGACCAGCGGTTCGTGGAGTTGACGGCGGAACAGATTCCCCCGCTGGCGCGCCTCGCGCGCGTGCCAGAGACAATCCGCGGCTTCGGGCACGTGAAGGAAGCCAATATCAAGCAGGCGGAAGCCGAGAAGGCACGGCTGGAAGCGGAGCTCGAGAACAGCCGCTTCGCGGCGGCTGCGGAGTAGAAGCAAGGCGTCTCCACGCGTCATTGCGCGCGAAGCGAAGCAATCCAGACTGCCTCCGCGGAAAAATTCTGGATTGCTCCGCTGCGCTCGCAATGACGAGATTGTGGAACGGGCGAGCCACGCTCTCAACTGTCATCGCCCGGCTTGACCGGGCGATCCAGTACGCCGCGGCAGTTGTAATGAATCTCGCCGCCTCTGGAATACTGGATGCCCCGCCTTCGCGGGGCATGACGGCGGAGAGTAGGGCTAGGCCGACGCCGTTGCAGCATTCGGCGCAACCGATACCCCCTCCGCAAGATGCCGCCCGGCAATGTACCCGAACGTCAGCGCAGGCCCCAGCGTGATCCCTGGTCCCGGATAGTTGCCGTTCATGATCGAGCCCATGTCGTTGCCGCAGGCGTAGAGGCCGGCGATCGGGGTGCCGTCCTCGCGTAGCACGCGGGCGTGGGCGTCGACCTTCATGCCGATGGCGGTGCCGAGATCGGCGGGATGGATGCGAAGTGCGAAGAACGGCGCGCGTGTGATCGGTGCGACGCACGGGTTGGGCTTGTGGCCGATATCGCCGAGATGGCGCTGGTAGATGGTACTACCGCGGCCGAACTCGGGATCACGGCCCTCGCGCGCATGGGCGTTGTAATTGGCGATGGTCGCGGCGAGCGAGGATGGTGCGATGCCGATCCGCTCAGCGAGACGCGCGATGCTTTCGGCCGCGATCAGCTCGCCGCTCCTGACGTAGCGGCGGTAATTCCAGGTGAACGGCTTGATGCGGCCGAGGCCATAGGTCCACAGGAAGTTGCGGTCGCAGATCAGATAGAAGGGCCGATCAGGCTCGCCATTGCCGTCGCAGAGCATGCCGAGCACGAACTCGTGGTACGACAGCGCCTCGTTGACGAAGCGCCGGCCCGCCGCGTTGACGGCGATCACGCCCGGCTTGGCGCGGTCGGTGACCGTGTGCGGAAAGACACCGCGGCTGCCGTCGGCACGGCGGAACAGCGAGGCCGGCACCCAATAGGCCGGGCTCGTCGCCTCCGTGTTCAGCGCGGCTCCGCCTGCGATCGCAAGCTTGAGCCCATCGCCGGTACCGGCCGGCGTGGTCGCCGAGACATATCCTGCGGCAGTCGGAAAGAAGCGCTTGCGCAAGGGCGCATCGTGCGAGAAGCCGCCGGTCGCAAGCACCACGCCGCGGCGCGCCGAGATCGCGCGGCCGCGTGAGCCATGACGGAGGGTCACGCCGCTGACACGGCCACGCTCGGCGACGAGGTCCTCGACATCCGCGCTGAAGAGGATTTCGACCTGCCGCGCCAGCAGCGAGGCGTAGAGTCGCGCCGCGAGCGCGTTGCCGAGATGCAGCGTGGTGCCGCGCGGGCTGCGAAGCCGCTGCAGCGCATATTGCGAGATCAGCCGGAGCGAACGCAGCGTCGAGCCGAACGACTTTCCAATCTTGCGCAAATGCGGAATGTCGAGCCGGTTGACCATCATCCCGCCGAGCAGCGTGAATTCCGGCAGCGGCGGCCGCAGCCGGGCGAAAGCGGCGCCCAGCCTGGTGCCGTCGAATGCGACCGGCTCCAGCACGCGCCCGCCCGCGGTGGCGCCCAGCCGCTCCGGATAGTAGTCGGGATAGGCTTTCACCGGCTGAAGGCGCACCTCGGTGTTCGTTTCGAGATAGGTGATCGCCTCCGGCCCGCGGGCGAGGAACGCCGCGCGCAGGCCCGCATTGGCGGGCTCGGACACGGTGTTCGCGAGGTACTGGACTGCATCGGTGACACTGTCGGAGAGCCCTGCCTCTTTCATCTTGCCGTTGGCAGGAATCCAGACCATGCCTCCTGACCACGCCGTGGTGCCGCCGATGAACGCGGTCTTCTCGATCACCAGCACGCGCAGCCCTTCGGCGGCAGCAACGGCAGCCGCCGTCATGCCACCAGCGCCGGCACCGATCACAATGACGTCGTAGGTCTCGTGCGCCGGCATCATGCGGCGGAATTTCCCGGGCAAAGCATGAGATCGTCATACCTCGCCCCGGCCACCGGCGCGCTCTATTTTTTGCACATGATCTTTCCGGAAAACCGCTTCGCACTTTGCGCTAACGCGGCCCTCCGGGTCCGGATCATGTACCCCGGGCTGGCTTCCGCTCGACGGGATCAATGTCGATGGCTCGCAGGCGGCCGAGGCGCAGCACGTCCATGGCGAGCCGCCGGCCGATCCGGTCGCGGTCGAGCACGCGGATCAGATCGTCGACGCCGTTGATCTCGACGCCATCGAGCCTGATCACGACGTCGCCGGGGAGCAGCCCCGCCTTCCCCGCCGGCCCGTCCGGCTCGATCTGGGCCAGCAGCGCACCCATCTTGTTCTCGACGCCGGCGAGCACCGCATGGCGCCGCGGGATCGGCGCGCTCTGGCCGGCGACGCCGATATAGGCGCGGCGGACATAGCCGTGGCGGATGATCTCCGACAGCACGAATTGCGCTGTGTTGCTCGCAACCGCAAAACAGATGCCTTGCGCGCCGCTGATGATCGCGGTGTTGATGCCGATCACCTCGGAATTCGACGACACCAGGGGCCCGCCGGAATTGCCGGGGTTGAGCGCGGCGTCGGTCTGGATCACGTCCTCGATGGTCCGGCCACTCACCGAGCGGATCGAGCGTCCGAGCGCCGAGACCACGCCGGCGGTGACGGTGGACTCGAAGCCCAGGGGATTACCAATCGCGATCACGAGCTGGCCGCGCCGCAAGCCTTTGGAGTTGCCGAGCGAGGCGTAACGGAGGTCGCGGACGCCGTTGGCGCGGAGCAGCGCCAGATCAGTGTCCGGATCGACGCCGAGCACCCGGGCGTCGCCGACGTTCCCTTCGATATCCCGCAGCCGGATCTCCTTGGACGAGCCGACGACGTGGCTGTTGGTGAGCACCAGTCCATCCGGCGAGATGACGATGCCGGAGCCGAGCCCGCCGCGCTCGCGGCCGTTCGGCACCTTTGGTCCGGTCTCGACGCGCACCACGGCCGGCCCGACGCGCTCCGTCACGCCGATCACGGCGTTGGAATAGGCGTCAAGCAGGTGCTGGTCGTCGACAGGGGTGGACGGGACGGGTCGCGGTGACAAGCCGCCACCGCTGAGATCTGAGGTAAAATCTAACATGGCGAATTTCCTTCGCGCGTCAGATGGTTACCTCAGACTTATAATGCAAGCAGGCCGCTCTTCACGAACTGCTTAACTGACCTGACGCATCGCGTGAGCTCGGGCCTTGACCGGGTCGAGCAGCGACCAATCGCCGTCCTCCAGCACGTGCCCTTTGGGGAAAGGCGCGCGCGGCTCGAGCCCCAGCGAACGCAGCACGCGGTCGTCGCGGTAGTAGCATTGCAGCACGACGCGGACGAGCGTTGCGGCCGGTGCGCCGCCGTCGGCGCGGAATGTGCTGATGACGCCGTCCCGCGCGGCCGGATCGAGGTCGGCGAGCGGCATGCCGGCGAGGCGGGCGAGATGATCCAGCGCCGTGGCCACCGGCTTGGCATCGCGGCCGAGGGTCGCGAGGATGTCGGCCTGGATGAGTTCATCATCCGCGCCGGGCACCCGGTATTCCTCGCTCGCCGGGATGATCATCGCGGCGATGGTGCGCAGGTCCTGGCGCTGCCGCGGCGTGAGGGTGAGCTGATCAGGCATGGCGATCCTCTAATCGAAGAGATTGGCGAGGCGCTGCTTCATCTGGTCGGCGACGTAGAGCGCGATGGCCTGGATGGTCGAGGTCGGGTTCACCCCGCCCGAGGTGACGAAGACGCTGCCGTCGACGATGAACAGGTTCTTGACGTCATGCGAGCGGCCCCATTCGTTGACCACGGAGCTCTGGGGGTCGGCGCCCATCCGCGCCGTGCCGAGCAGGTGCCAGCCGCCCCAGGGGATCGGACTGTTGACGCAGATATCGGTGGCGCCTGCCGTTTCGAGAAACTCCCGGCCGCGGGCGAGCGCATGCTCCATCATCCTCCGGCTGTTCTCGCTGATGGCGTAATCGATCTTTGGCGCGGGAATGCCGTGGCTGTCCTTGAGCACTGGGTCGAGCGTGACCCGATTGTGCTCTTCCGGCAGGTCCTCGCAGATCGCGGAGAATCCCAGCCGATGGCCGTTGAGCTTGCGGAACACACGGTGATGATCCGCGCCCCACGGCAGAATGCCCTTCTGCTCACTGACGACGGCTTCGAACACCGGTCCTGCGCCGCGCACGAACTGGACGCCGTAGCCCCGCACGAAGCCGCGCGACAGGTCGGTGTCGTAAAACTCCTTGCTCCAGAGACAGGTCGGCGGCGCGCGATTACTGTCAGTCGGCTCCGTGACATAGCCGTAGATCTGCGCGTAAGGGTGGAACATGAGGTTCTTGCCAACGAGGCCTGATGAATTGGCAAGCCCGTTCGGGAAGCGGCCTGAGGCCGAGTTCAGCAGAAGTCGCGGCGTGCCGACGCCGTTGCATGCGATGATGACGACATGCGCTCCCTGGAACTGCTCAACGCCGTCCTTGTCGTAATAGACAACGCCCGAGGCCATGCCGTTCTCGTCGGTCGTGATCTCGCGCACCCGGCAATGGGTGCGCAGCTCGACGCCGGCGCGGATCGCCTGCGGCCAATAGGTGATGTCGGTCGAGGCTTTTGCACCTTGCGCGCAGGCCGGGGTGCAATGGCCGAGATTGATACAGCGCGCCCTGCCCTCGTAATCCATCGTCGCAACCGTCGTATCCGACGGCCACCAGTGCCAGCCGAGCTTGTTCATGGCCTTGGCGACGAGGGGACCGGAGAGCCCGAGCGGCTGCGGCGGCATCGGCGGATGGGTCAGCGGCGAGAGCGGATCGCCGGACAGGCCCGATGTGCCCATGATGCGGTCGTTCTCCTCGAAGAACGGCACCAGCGTGTCGTAGTCGATCGGCCAGTCGTCAGCGACGCCGTCCAGCGTCTTCACCCTGAAATCGGACGGATGCAGCCGCGGCCAGTGCGCGGTGTACATCACCGTCGAGCCGCCGACCGCATTGAAATTGACGACCTTGATCGGCGAGCTGTCGTCGTTGAGCGGATAGTCCTCGGGCCGGCCGCGGATGTTCGGGCTGGTCGACCACTCGCCGTAGAACCTTGCTTCCCAGTCCCGGCCGGTGCTCGGATAATCCGCCGGCTTCATCCAATCGCCCTGCTCGAGGCAAAGAATGTGCATCCTGGTCTCGGCGAGTGACCAGGCGACCGCGGCTCCGGAGGCACCGGCGCCGATGATCAGGACGTCCACGGGGTCGTTCATGCCAAAGTCATCCTCCCGCCCTCGCCGCTTCCCGGGCGATTGAGCCTTGCGTGTAGCGTCAAACGATAGGGTCAGAGCGGCCGGTGAGTAAAGCCGCAGGGGACGAATGTCAGGCTTCGCTGGGCGCAGACCATTGGTGTTGCAATGTCGAGATGCTAGAGAACCCTCGCGAAAGTGCAAATCGATAGCGAGAACGTATGTCCTTCCAAAATGCCTTTGCCACCGCCCGCGCTGCCGCGCTTGTTTTGCTTCTCGCGATCCTCGGTTGCGTCGCCGATACCGGGTCCAGCCTCGCCTTAACGGCCAGTGCAACGGTGCGGGATGGCAACTCCATCCAGCTCGGGGACGCGACCTACCGGCTAGACGGTGTCGACGCGCCGGAACTGGACCAGGTCTGCATCGACGACCACGCCGATCCCTGGACCTGCGGGCTGGAGGCGCGCGATCAGCTCGCAAAGCTGATCAACGGCCGCAACGTACGCTGCGACGATGTCGGGCCGGAGAAGAGCTTTGGCAAGCGCCACCGCGCCATCTGCACGGCCGAGGGCGACAAGACGAGCCTGAACGAGCAGCTCGTCCGCCTCGGCTTTGCCGTCGCGCGCGAGCCGGTCAAGGCGAACGTCAAGCCGGCCGCCGCGGAGGCCAAGACGAATTCGGCCGGCATCTGGAAAGGCTGCTTTGTTGCACCGCAGGAATTTCGCACCGGCAAGAAGGACGGCGCACTGCTCGGCGCCGCCTGCCGCGCCGACCGCGACAAGGAGATCCGCGCGGTGCTGTTTCCGGACGAACTGACCATGCCGCCGAATTGCAGCATCAAGGGCAAGCTCGCCGTACGCGCACGCGTCACCGGCAATATCGGCATCTATCATTTGCGGGGCTGCCCGAGCTATCCGGCGACGACAAAGCCGGATCGCTGGTTCTGCTCGGAGGACGACGCGTTGGCCGCAGGCTTCCGCAAGGCCTACAACTGCCGCCGGCCGAAATGATCTGAGGGGGCTTGCTTCGCCTCTCCCCGTAAGAACGGGGCGAGGGAAAGAGGCAGCTACCTCACGCTGGCCCTCACTGCATCCGCATGATCTGGTCCATCGATGGCATGTTCTCGTTCAAATGCGACATGATCCACACCGAGCCGCCGACCACCAGGAAGACGATCAGCAGCCCGAACGCCAGCGCCAGCACGTTGTTGGTGTTGTCGGGGCCGGTGGTGATGTGCAGGAAGAATACGAGATGCACGCCCATCTGGGCGATTGCGAGCACGATGATGGCGATGGGGATCGAGGGCTGCCAGACCAAATTGGTGCCGGCGATGAAGAACGAGGTCGCGGTAAGCAGGAGCGCAAGGACCAGGCCGACGACATAGCCGATGATCCGGGTGCTGACGCTGTGTTGCTCTTCCTCGCCGGGAGCGAGGTCGTGCTCATGGACACCATGCTGTGACAGATCGCTCATGGCGCGCCTCCAAGCAGATAGACGACGGAAAACACCGCGACCCAGATGATGTCGAGCGCGTGCCAGAATAGAGCAAAGCACATCATGCGGCGCAGGATGTCGGCACGAAAGCCCTTGGCGAAGACCTGGGCCATCATGGTGAGGAGCCACAGCACGCCGGCCGAGACGTGCAGGCCGTGGCACCCGACGAGCGAGAAGAACGCGGTCAGGAACGCGCTGCGCGACGGGCCATAACCACGGGAAACCAGGTCGGCGAATTCACGGAATTCGATGCTGAGGAATGCAAGGCCGAGCACACAGGTCACGGCCATGCCGAGATAGAACCAGAGCCGGTTGCGCACGTCTGCGGCAATGCTCGCCATGCCGCAGGTGAAGCTCGACAGCAGCAGGCAGACGGTCTCGATTGCCACGTTCCGCTGCTCGAAAATCTCTGAGCCCTTCGGGCCGTCGGCAGTCTGGCCGACCAGCACCGCATAGGCTGCAAAGAAGCAGGAGAACATCACGATGTCGGAGAGCAGGAAGACCCAGAAGCCGTAGGCGGTCACGATACGCTTCGGCGCCGGTCCGAGATGCTCAACCACGAGCCCGATGTGATGCGGGTCGGCGTGCGCGTGCCCTGCGGTTGCGGTGATTGCCATCAGACAGTCCCCGCGAGGCTGACGAGATGGCGTCGTTCTTCGAGATTGGCACGGTCAATGCGCGCGACTTCGGCGGCCGGAATGACGTATTCGTCATGGTCGCGCCAGGCGAAAACGACGAAGGTCGCCCACGCGCCAATCACGCCGACGATCACCATCCACCAGATGTGCCATATCAACGCAAAGCCCATGATGGTGGCGAAGAAAGCGCAGACGAAGCCGGTCGGCGAGTTCCGGGGCATCTCGATGTCCTGATATTCGGGCTCGGCGTGCTCGAATTGCTGCTGCTTGGCCTTTGCCTTCATTTCCCAATAGGCGTCCTCGCCGCGCACGTCGGGATAGAAGGCGAAGTTGAACACCGGCGGCGGCGACGAGGTCGCCCATTCCAGCGACCGGCCGTCCCAGGGATCGCCGGTACGGTCGCGCAAGGCTTCGCGGTTGCGGATGCTGACGACGAGCTGCATCACCTGGCAGACGACGCCGATCGTCAGCACCGCCATGCCGATCGCCGCCACGAACATCCAGGGACGCCAGGCCGCCACGTCGTAGTGCTGCATGCGCCGCGTCATGCCGAGCATGCCGACGATATAGAGCGGCATGAAGGTGATCCAGAAGCCGGTGAATGTGAACCAGAAGGCCGCCTTGCCCCAGCGCTCGTCGAGGCGGAAGCCGAACGCCTTTGGAAACCAGTATTCGAAGCCCGCGAAGGCGCCGAACAGCACGCCGCCAATGATGACGTTGTGGAAATGCGCGACCAGGAACATGCTGTTGTGCAGCATGAAGTCGGCCGGCGGCACGGCGACCAGCACGCCGGTCAGGCCGCCAATGATGAAGGTCACCATGAAGCCGACCGACCACAGCATCGGCGTCGCGAAGCGGATGCGGCCGCCATACATCGTGAACAGCCAGTTGTAGATCTTCACCCCCGTCGGCACCGCGATGATCATGCTGGCAATACCGAAGATGGCGTTGACGTCGGGACCTGCGCCCATCGTGAAGAAGTGATGCAGCCAGACCATGAAGGAGATGACACAGATCGCCATGGTGGCGAGCACCATCGAGCGGTAGCCGAACAGCGGCTTGCCGGAAAAGGTCGATACCACCTCCGAGTAGATACCGAAGGCCGGCAGCACGAGGATGTAGACCTCCGGATGTCCCCAGGCCCAGATCAGGTTCATGAACATCATGACATTGCCGCCGGCTTCGTTGGTGAAGAAGTGGAAGCCGAGATAGCGGTCGAGCAGCAGCATCGCGAGCGTGGCGGTGAGGATCGGGAAGGCTGCGACGATCAGCAGGTTCGAGGCCAGCGTCGTCCAGCAGAACATCGGCATGCGCAGATAGTTCATGCCCCTGGTGCGCAGCTTCAGCACGGTGGTCACGAGGTTGATGCCGGCCACCAGCGTGCCGACGCCGGAGATCTGAAGCGACCAGGCGTAGTAGTCGACGCCGACGCCCGGCGAGTAGGTCAATCCCGACAGTGGCGGAAAGGCAAGCCAGCCGGTGCGCGCGAATTCGCCGACCACAAGCGAGACATTGACCAGCAGTGCGCCGGTCGCAGTCAGCCAGAAACCAACCGAATTCAGCGTCGGAAAAGCGACGTCGCGCACACCGAGCTGAAGCGGCACGACGAGGTTCATCAGGCCGATCACGAACGGCATCGCCACGAAGAAGATCATGATGGTGCCGTGGGCCGAGAAGATCTGGTTGTAGTGCTCCGGCGGCAGATAGCCCTGCGACTGGTAGGACACCGCCTGCTGGATCCGCATCATGATGGCGTCGCTGCCCCCGCGCAGCAGCATGACGGAAGCGAGCAGGATGTACATGACGCCGATTCGCTTGTGATCGACGCTGGTGATCCATTCGTGCCAGAGATAGGGCAGATGCCCTTTCACCACGACCCAGCCCAGCACCGCGAGGATGCCGACCAGCACCACGCCGCCTGCGACCAGCGGGATCGGCTGGTCGAACGGGATCGCCGACCAATCAAGCTTACCGAGCATCGTGCTCTCCACTGTGCTCCCGCCCGGCATCCGAGGTCAGTTGCGGGCCCGGCCCCGGCGGAATGTGCTGGGTGGCGATCATGTCGAACAGGCGGGGATCCGCGAGGCGATAGATCGGCCTGCCCCGCTCGACGGATTGCTGCATCAGCTTCTTGTAGCTGTCCTCGTTGAGCACCTGGTCGGACTTCGCCGTGGTCGCCACCCAATCCGGGAAGGCGAGCGGCGAGATCACGTTGACGTCGAACATCATCTCGGGAAAGCCGTCGCCGGAAAAATGTGCCGACAGGCCCTGGAGCTTGCCCTCATTGTCGGCGCGCAAATTGAGCCGCGTCACCATGCCGTTCATGGTGTAGATCATGCTGCCGAGTTGCGGGATGAAGAACACGTTCATCACGCTCGACGACGTCAGCTGGAAATTCAGCTCGGCGCCCGCCGGCACCGTCAGCGAATTGACGGTCGCGATACGCTGGTCGGGATAGATGAAGAGCCATTTCCAGTCGAGCGACACCGCCTGGATGCGCACCGGGCTGCCGGTCCCCGGCACCGGCGCTCGCGGATCGAGCTGGTGCGAGCCGATCCAGGCGACGCCGCCGAGCAGGATGATGGTGAGCGCCGGGATCGCCCACACCACCATCTCGACGCGGCCGGAATAGACGAAGTCGGGTTGATACTGCGCCCGCGGATTAGAGGCCCGAAACCACCAGGCGAAGCCGAGGATGGCGACGATCGTCGGCACCACGATCGTCAGCATGATGAAAACGGAATCGACGAGAATCGTACTGTTGGCGACAGCAACAGGCCCTTGTGGATCGAGCAGATTCATCGGCAAGCCACTGGCGATTGGGAAGCCCCGGAGGAGAGCCTAGCGCGGAATGATACCGGCAACAAACGTCGTTCGCGTGACCGGGTTCCCGCGCAATTGCAAGTGATTGCGCCCGCACGCGCTTTGGCTCGTACAACTGAGCCATGCAGGTTTGACGGGACGTCGCGCGTCGCGCGCGGGCGCTCGGCACGGATGCAATCTTCTCTACCTTTGAAACGATTGCTATCGTGATGAAAAAGCAGGGAGAAAACGTATGCGCTTGAACGACAAGGTCGCCATCGTGGTGGGGGCCGGGCAAAGCCCCGGCGAGGGCATGGGCAATGGCCGCGCCACCGCGCTGACCTTCGCACGCGAGGGGGCGAAGGTCGTCTGTGTCGATCACAATCTCGAATCGGCACAGGAGACCGTCGCGATGATCGCGGCGAGCCAAGGCACGGCCGCGGCCTTCAAGGCCGACGTGACCAGGACTACCGACATCAAGGCGATGGTGACCGACGCGATAGCGCGCTGGGGACGCATCGATATCCTGCATAACAATGTCGGCGTCAGTCTGGGCGGCGGCGACGCCGAGCTCCTGAAGCTGACCGAAGAGGCATTCGACCGCGTGGTCGCCATCAACCTGAAGAGCTGCATCCTGGCGGCGAAGGAGGTGATCCCGATCATGCGGACGCAAAGAAGCGGCGCAATCATCAACATCTCCTCGATGGCCGCGATCACGACCTATCCTTACGTCGCCTACAAGGCGACGAAGTCGGCGATGATCGCCTTCACCGAACAGCTCGCCTATCAGAACGCCGAATACGGCATCCGCGCCAATGTCATCCTGCCGGGCCTGATGAACACCCCGATGGCCGTCGACACCCGCGCCCGCGAATGGCACAAGACCCGCGCCGAAGTCGAAGCCGAGCGCGACAGCAAGGTGCCGCTGCGCCGGAAGATGGGCACCGCCTGGGACGTCGCGAACGCCGCGCTGTTTTTGGCCTCGGACGAAGCGAACTTCATCACCGGCGTGACCCTCCCGGTGGATGGTGGGGCGAGTGTGATAAGAGGATAGCCGAAGCGAGCGTGATGCCTTCCCTTCTCCCCTTGTGGGAGAAGGTGGCGCGAAGCGCCGGATGAGGGGTCTCTATCCGCTGGCTGAACTGCAAAAAAGAATCGCTCGCGGAGACAGACCCCTCACCCCATTGCGATCGCGTCTACCAGTCGAATTGCCCTCTCCCACAAGGGGAGAGGGCGCAGCAACGCGCATCGCGCACTTGGCGTGTGTGCTTCAAGCTCTCCCCTTGTCGGGGAGGGTCCAGCGTCATTGCGGCGCGCGCGTCACGCGCCAGATTGTGCCGTTGCCGTCTTCCGAGATGAGCAGCGCACCGTCTTTCGCCACCGCGACTCCGACCGGACGGCCCCACACATCGCTATCGTTGACGACGAAGCCGGTGACGAAATCCTCGTACTCGCCTGTCGGCTTGCCGTCCTTCATCTTGATCCGGATGACCTTGTAGCCGGTGCGCTTGGACCTATTCCATGAGCCGTGCTCGGCGGCGAAGGCGTCGCCCTGATAGTCGGCCGGGAAATTGCTGCCCTGATAGAACGTCATGCCGAGCGATGCGGAATGCGGCTGGAGCAGCACGTCGGGAATCGTGACCTTGTCCTTCAGGTCGGGCCGCGCGCCGGCATGGCGCGGGTCTTGGTTGGCGCCGATATAGAACCACGGCCAGCCATAGAACGCGCCCTCCCGCACGCTCGTCACGTAATCCGGCACGAGATCGTCGCCGAGGCCGTCGCGCTCGTTGGTCGAGCACCAGGGCAGGCCGCTGTGCGGCTCGATGGCGAGGCCGACGCAGTTGCGGATGCCAGTGGCGTAGAACTTTCTGTTCTTGCCGTTCGCATCGAAGGCCAGCACCGCTGCGCGCTCCGCCTCATAGCCCCAGGGCGCACCGAGCGGCTGCGCACGTGACCACGCCTCGAGCCCGCCAGGCGGATTGCCCATGCCTTCGCCGGCATTGCCGGCCGAGCCGACCGAGACGAACATGCGCTTGTTATCAGGCGTGAAGACGATGTCGCGGGTGGAATGGCCGGTGCCATGCGCGAGGTTCGCGACGACCGTCTCCGGCTTGCCGGATGACTTGAGGTCGCCGCTACGATAGGCGAAACGGACGACACCGTCGGTGTTGGCGACATAGACCCATTGCGGATTGTCGCCGTTCGGAAAGAAGGCGATGCCGAACGGGCGGTTCAGCCCGCTGGCAAAGATCTCATTCGCCACGATCTTCGCGCCTTCCGCGCGCAGCACGCGGATGCGCCCTGCCCTCGTCTCTGCAAGGAAGATGTCGCCGTTCGGCGCGACCCGCAGGATGCGCGGACCTGAAAGCCCTTCGGCAAGCAGCTCGATCTTGAACCCCTCTGGCACGAGGGGCGTCGCTTCGGCGGGCCGCGCTACCACGGACGAGGCATTGGCGGCCGATCGCGATGCGCCCGGTGCCGGAAGATCCTGCGGCCGGATCAGCCTGACGGTGCCCGGCTTGTCGGATCGCCAACTGCCGAAAGCCTCCTTGCCTTTCAGCACGGGTTCAGCCGACGCAACCGTGCCGATGACAGCCACGAACAATGCGGACGTCAATGCGGGCTTGGCCGGCCGTCCAAGATGCTTCGTCACGAGTTCCTCCGCAGCCTTCGAGTGCCGAATCGCACATCAGCTCATGCCCGCAGGATGTGCAATGCGTAATACCGTCCTGCTGGAAAATCCCATCGATCGGTGCGACACATTGTAAGGGCGCGGCCGCCGGTTGCGGTCATCAAAGCTGCGGCATCGACGTCGCGACGTATGGGGTAAGCATGTGGGGATCCATCATCTCGGAATGGGCGAGCCTGCTCCTGCGCTGGCTGCATGTGGTGGCAGCGATCGCATGGATCGGCAGCTCCTTCTACTTCATCCATCTCGACCTCAGCCTGAAGCCGAAGCGCGACCTGCCTGACGGCGTGCAGGGCGAAGCCTGGCAGGTGCATGGCGGAGGCTTCTACCGGATCATGAAATATCTGGTGGCCCCAAGCCAGATGCCGGAGGAGCTGACCTGGTTCAAATGGGAAGCCTACACCACCTGGCTCTCCGGCTTCGCGCTGATGGTGGTGGTCTATTATCTCGACGCCGATCTCTTCCTGGTCGACAAGTCGATCCTCGACCTAACGCCAATCCAGGCAGGCCTGTTCAGCTTCTGCAGCCTTGCACTGGCATGGCTGCTCTACGAGATCGCCTGCCGCACGGGCCTTGCCCAGCGCGAGCTCGGCTTTGCGATCGGCGGCTATCTGTTCCTGGTCGCGCTGACCTATGCCTTCACGCATGTGCTGAGCGGCCGCGGCGCGTTCAACCAGATCGGCGCGATCATCGGCACAATTATGGTGGCCAACGTTTTCGCGGTGATCATCCCCAATCAGAAGAAAATCGTCGCCGCTCTGATCGCGGGACAATCGCCCGATCCCAGACTCGGCAAGACCAGCAAGGAGCGCTCGGTCCACAACAACTATCTGACGCTCCCCGTCGTCGTGCTGATGATCAGCAACCACTATCCCCTGCTCTACGCAACGCGCTTCAACTGGATCATCGTCGCGATCGTGCTGGCGCTGGGGCCGGTGATCCGGCACTTCTTCAACGAGCGCCATGCGGGACGCAAATCGCCTTGGTGGGTGTGGGGCGTCGCAGCGGTCGGCGTGATCGCGATCGGCTTTCTCTCCGCCGCCGGCCCGCGCGAGGTGAAGACAGGCGCGCTTGCCGCGCAGCCGACGCTCGCCAATGTCGAGGAGATCGTGATGTCCCGCTGCAGCATGTGCCATGCCGCAGAACCCGTGTGGTCCGGCATCGTCACCGCGCCAAAGGGCATCCTGCTCGATGCACCCCAGCACATCCAGCGCAACATCAGGTTGATCGGACGCGTCGCTGCATGGTCCAGCGCGATGCCGCCGGGCAACATTACCGAGATGACCAGCGACGAGCGTGCGGTATTGGCGGCCTATATCACGCAGACCGACCGCTGACGCTGCGAGCGCCGACGCGTCCATGCGGCGTTTTGCGGAAGGATATTCCGCAATTGCAGACCATTTCAAAATGACTTGAGCGCCCGTCCAGCGTAGATAGGGAACCGTGCGGCCACAGGTCGGCCTTTAAGTCAGTTTGGAGACGTCGTATGGATTTGACCCGCCTCGAAATCAACCGCCGCACGGCGCTCCTGACCTCGGCGGCAATCGCCGCCAACGTCGTCAACCCGATGCGAGCGTTTGCGCAGGAGACCCCGAAGAAGGGCGGCGTGTTCAACGTCCACTACGGCGCCGAGCAGCGCCAGCTCAATCCGAGCATCCAGGCTTCCACCGGCGTCTACATCATCAGCGGCAAGATCCAGGAGAGCCTCGTCGATCTCGGCGCCGATGGAAAACCGGTCGGCGTGCTTGCCGAGAGCTGGGAGTCCTCGCCCGATGGCAAGACCATCACGTTCAAGCTGCGCAAGGGCATCACCTGGCACGATGGCAAGCCTTTCACATCCGAAGACGTCGCGTTCACCGCGATGAACATGTGGAAGAAGATTTTGAACTACGGCTCGACGCTGCAGCTCTTCCTCACCGCCGTCGATACGCCGGATCCGCAGACGGCCGTATTCCGCTACGAGCGGCCGATGCCGCTGAACTTGTTGCTCCGGGCGCTGCCCGATCTCGGCTATATCTCCGCGAAGCATCTCTACGAGAGCGGCGATATCAGGCAGAACCCGGTCAATCTCGCGCCGGTCGGCACGGGCCCGTTCAAGTTCGTCAAATATGAGCGCGGCCAATACATCATCGCCGACCGCAACCCCGACTACTGGCGGCCCAATGCGCCCTATCTCGACCGCATCGTCTGGAAGGTGATCACCGATCGTTCAGCTGCCGCAGCCCAGCTCGAAGCCGGCGAACTGCAATATTGCCCGTTCTCGAGCCTGACGATCTCCGACATGGCGCGATTGGGGAAGGACAAGCGCTTCATCGTCACCACCAAGGGCAACGAAGGCAACGCGCGTACCAACACCATCGAGTTCAACTTCCGTCGCAAGGAATTGTCCGATATCCGCGTGCGCCGCGCGATTGCACATGCGATCGACGTACCCTTCTTCATCGACAACTTCCTGGGCGATTTCGCCAAGCTCGGTACCGGTCCGATTCCGTCGACCTCGACGGACTTCTATCCCGGCACGGGCACGCCGCAATATCCGTTCGACAAGGCCAAGGCGGCCGCGCTTCTTGATGAGGCCGGCTACAAGGCGGGCGCCGGCGGCGCACGCTTCTCGCTGAAGCTCCTGCCTGCGCCCTGGGGCGAGGACATCTCGCTGTGGTCGACCTTCATCCAGCAGTCGCTGAAGGATGTCGGCATCACCGTCGACATCGTGCGCAATGACGGTGGCGGCTTCCTCAAGCAGGTCTACGACGAGCACGCCTTCGATCTTGCCACCGGCTGGCATCAATATCGTAACGACCCCGCCGTCTCGACCACGGTGTGGTACCGCTCCGGCCAGCCTAGTGGCGCGCCGTGGACCAACCAGTGGGGCTGGGAGGACAAACAGGTCGACCAGACTATCGACAATGCCCTGACCGAACTTGATCCCGCCAAGCGCAAGGCGCTCTATGCCGAGTTCGTCAAGGAGGTGAACACGGAGCTGCCGGTCTGGATGCCGATCGAGCAGATCTTCGTCACCGTGATCACGGCCAAGGTGCGCAACCACTCCAACACACCGCGCTGGGGCTCGTCGAGCTGGCACGATCTTTGGCTTTCCGCGTGATCCGTTTTTCGTCAAGATGATGCTATGCGCATCATAGGCCTTGCGGGGCGGCGGCTCGCCGCCTCGATCCCGACCCTGTTCCTGATCCTGATCGGCGTCTTCCTGCTGCTGCAACTCGCGCCGGGAGACACCGTCGACGCGCTGATGGCGCAGATGGGTGGCGGCGATGCCGCGACCGCGCACGAGCTGCGTAAGTTCTACGGCCTCGACCTCTCGGTCCCGGCGCAGCTCGCCAACTATCTCTGGCACCTGGTGCGCCTCGATCTCGGCTTCTCATCGATCTACGGCAAGCCGGTCGCGACCGTGATCATGGAACGGCTGCCGCCGACCATCCTCTTGATGACGGCCTCGCTGTCCTTCGCGTTCTTCTTTGGCCTGGTGTTCGGCGTGATCGCCTCGCGCGCCGTCAACAAATGGCCCGATACGCTGATCTCGACGTTCGGCCTGATCTTTTACGCCACGCCCTCATTCTGGTTCGGCCTGATGGCCATCGTCGCGTTCTCGATCTATCTGCAATGGCTTCCCGCCGGTGGCTTCGAGGACATCGGCGAGGTGCGGACCGGCATCTTCCGCATCATCGACATCGCGCGCCACCTCATCCTACCGACGCTGACGCTCGGGCTGATCTTCCTTGCGATCTACCTGCGCATCATGCGCGCTTCGATGCTCGAGGTCTTGAACCTCGACTATGTCCGCACCGCGCGCGCCAAGGGCCTCGACGAGACCCGCGTCGTCACGCAACACGTGCTGCGCAACGCGCTGCTGCCGATGGTGACGCTGATCGGCCTGCAGGCGGGCACCATGCTCGGCGGCTCGGTGGTGGTGGAGAGCGTGTTCTCGCTGCCGGGCCTTGGGCGGCTCGCCTATGAATCCGTGATCCAGCGCGATCTCAACACGCTGCTCGGCATCGTCTTCGTCTCGGCGCTCTTGGTCATCGTCGTCAACTTCGTCGTTGACCTCCTCTACGCGCGGCTCGACCCGCGCATCTCGGCGGAGGGCTGAGATGGACGCCGCAAAGCGCTATTTCCGCAGCCCGGCGGCCGTGATCGGCCTCGTGCTCCTGCTCGCCGTGATCGCGATGGCGATCTCGGCCGGCGTGCTCTATCCGCGCGATCCGCTGGCGCTCGCCGGTCGTCCCTTGGTGTGGCCGTTCACCAATCCACGCTTCCCGCTCGGCACCGACAATTCGGGACGCGATATCGCGGCGCAGATCTTCTACGGCGCGCGGATCTCGCTGCTGATTGGGGGCGTCGCCACCGTGATCGCCGTTGCCATCGGCACGCTGATCGGGGCATTTGCCGGCTACTATGGCGGCTGGGTCGACAATATCCTGATGCGGATCACGGAAGCCTTCCAGACACTGCCGAATTTCGTGCTGCTGCTGGTGCTGGTCGCCGTGTTCGGTTCCACGCTGACGACGGTGACGATCGCGATCGGCATCGTGTCCTGGCCGGCGCCGGCACGGCTGACCCGCGCCGAGTTCCTGTCGCTGCGCAACCGCGAATTCGTGCAGGCGGGGCGCACGCTCGGCATGAGGGACCTCCAGCTCATCCTCGGCGAGATCCTGCCCAACGCGCTGCCGCCGGTGATCGTCTATGCCAGCGTGGTGATGGCACTCTCGATCCTGCTCGAGAGCGCGCTCGCTTTCCTGCGGCTCTCTGATCCCAACGTCGCATCCTGGGGCAACCTGATCGGTCTCGGGCGCGACGTTCTGCGCGTGCAGTGGTACGTCTCGGCTATTCCCGGCATCGCCATCCTCGTCACCGTGCTCGCGGTCTCGCTGGTCGGCCAGGGCCTGAACGATGCGCTCAATCCGAGGCTGAAGAGCCGATGAGCGACGCACCGGTCCTCTCGCTGGAAGGCCTCAGCGTCCTCCTGCCGAGGGGCGCCGATCGCTCGCATGCGCTGAACGACGTGTCGCTGTCGATCGCCTCGAACGAGATCCTCTGCGTCGTCGGCGAATCCGGTTCCGGCAAGTCGATGATGGCCAACGCCATCATGCGGCTGTTGCCGGGCGAGGTCGGAATCGAGGCCGGCCGAATGATGTTCGACGGCCGCGATCTCTGCACGACCGATCCGGCCGCGATGCGCGAGGTGCGCGGCGCCGGTATTGCCATGATCTTCCAGGAGCCGATGACCGCGCTCAATCCACTGCGCACCGTCGGCGACCAGATCGCAGAGATGTTCCGGATCCACACCGATCTCTCCAAGGCGCAGATCGGCGCGCGGGTGCTGTCGCTGCTCGAAGACGTCCGCATCCCCAATCCGAGGGCTGCGGCCAAGGCCTATCCGCACGAACTTTCCGGCGGCCAGCGCCAGCGTGCGATGATCGCGATGGCGCTGGCGCTCGACCCAAAGCTGCTGATCGCGGACGAGCCGACCACCGCGCTCGACGTCACCACGCAGGCGCAGATCCTGAAGCTGATCCGCGATCTCCAGCAGCGCAAGAAGACGGCGGTGCTGTTCATCACTCACGA
Source organism: Bradyrhizobium sp. UFLA05-153 (assembly GCF_054185185.1). Lineage (NCBI taxonomy): Bacteria > Pseudomonadati > Pseudomonadota > Alphaproteobacteria > Hyphomicrobiales > Nitrobacteraceae > Bradyrhizobium > Bradyrhizobium sp. UFLA05-153. The sequence continues at coordinate 58,517 of NZ_JBBIAM010000013.1, read as the reverse complement.
TTTCGGTGTCGTCGCCGAGATCGCCGACCGCGTCGTGGTGATGCAGCACGGCAAGATCGTGGAACAAGGCACGGCCGATGACGTGCTGAACCGCCCGGCCCACGCCTACACGAAGCAGCTCATCGCCGCCGTCCCGCCGCTGACGGCGCCGCCGCCGCGGCCGCTGTCATCGGACAGCATCCTCACCATCACCAACGTTGCCAAGACCTATCGCACCGGCGGCTTTCTCGGCCGCGGTGCGCGTGTTACCGCGGCGGTGAAGGACGCGTCGTTGACGCTGCCCAAGGGCGCGACGCTCGGCATCGTCGGCGAGTCCGGCTCGGGCAAGTCGACGCTGGCGCGCTGCATCGTGCGTCTGATCGATCCCGACCACGGCGCGATCCTGCTCGACGGCAAGGATTGGGCGAAGCTGCCGCGCGACGAGATCCGCCGCGAAACCCGTCACATCCAGATGGTGTTCCAGGACCCCTTCGCCTCGCTCAATCCACGGCGCAAGGCTGCGGAGCTGGTCGCACAGGGTCCGATCGTCCACGGCACGCCGCGCGCGATCGCCATGACTGAAGCCAGGGAGCTGTTCGCGCTGGTCGGGCTCGACCCATCTGCCGGCGACCGCTTCCCGCACGAATTCTCCGGCGGCCAGCGCCAGCGCATCGGGCTCGCACGCGCGCTTGCACTCAAGCCGGACGTCCTGATCGCGGACGAGCCGGTATCCGCGCTCGACGTGTCGGTGCAGGCACAGGTCCTGAAACTGCTCGGCGAATTGCGCGAACGGCTCGGGCTCTCGATCGTCTTCATCACCCACGACCTGCGCGTTGCGGCGCAGGTCTGCGACCTCGTCGCGGTCATGAAGGACGGCGAGATCGTCGAGCACGGGCTGGTGGCTGACGTGTTCGGCCGGCCGCAACATCCTTACACCCAAGCGCTGCTCGCCTCGGTCCCGGGCGGCGCGTTCGCACGGAAGCATCAGAGGGCCGTGTAACGGAGCGGACTTGCGCCAATTGGCCGCGGCGCTTCAGCCCAATGCCGGCGCCGGAGCGGCCTTTCCGATGCGCGCGGTCTCCTGGGCCAGAGGCAGGGTGAACTGGAACGCCGCCCCTCGCGGTTCGTTCGCGCCGACCCACATCTTCCCGCCATGTGCCTCGATGATCGAATGGCAGATGGCGAGCCCCATCCCCATGCCTTCAGACTTGGTGGTGTAGAACGGCTCGAACACGCGGCCCACGCTCTTCGGATCGAGCCCAGGGCCGGAATCCCGTACGCTGATGACGACGCCGTTCGTATCGTTCCTGCCGGTGGAGATGAACAGCTCGCGCGCGCCTCCGCGGACGTGACTCATCGCCTCGACGGCATTGATGATCAGGTTGAGAACCACCTGCTGGAGCTGAACCCGGTCCGCCTGGACGGGTGGCAAGCCTTCGGCGAACTGCATCCGCACCGTGACGTCGTGCTTCAGCACTTCGCTGTGCGTCAAGGTCATGACCTCGCGCACCAGCTGATTGATCTCCAGGTCCTCCATCTGCGGCGGCGCGTTCTTGATGAGGGCACGGATTCGGCTGATGATATCGCTGGCCCGCATGCCGTCGCTGATGATCCAGCCCAGCGTCTGTCCGACTTCGTCCAGATTGGGCGGCCGCGCGCCGAGCCAGTTCAACCCGGCTCGCGCGTTCGCCACAGTGGCAGCGATCGGCTGGCTGATTTCGTGAGCGATCGATGCGGTCAGCTCGCCCATGGTCGTGACGCGGTTGGTGTGCGCGAGCTCCATCAGGGCCTCGCGATAGCGCCGCTCGTTCTCGCGCGCCTCGGCCTCCACCCGCTTGAGCTCGCTCAGATCGAGAACGAAGCCGACGCCCTGGCTTCTGTTGTCCTCGAACATTGCTCCACCGATCAGGACCGGCACGCGGCTGCCGTCCTTGCGAAAATACTCCTTCTCGAACGGCTGGACGGTCCCGATCCGCTCGAGCTCGGCGACGTGCTGCGCGTCGTGGCCATGCCATTCGGTCGGTGTGAGCGTGGCGCGATGCAGACGGCCCGCGGCAAGGTCCTCGCGGTCATATCCGACGATCCTCAAGAACGCATCGTTGGCTTCGAAAATGCGTCCCTCCAGATCCCAGATGATGATCCCGATGATGTTGGAATCGAACAGGCGCCGGATCTTCGTGTCGCGCGCGAGGAGGTCGCTCTGGAGCTGGACGTTCTCCTCGGTCGCCATCCGCCGCCGTCTCGCCTCGATGCGCGCCAGCGCCAGCGCCGCACCGGCCAAAGCGACGACGAAAACGACAGTCGCGATGGTGAGCCGGGTCCTGCGCTGCTCGAGCTCGTCGGCGGCTTTGTCGAGATCGACCTGGCGGAGCCGTTCCTGATCGACCATCAAATCGATTTGCGATCGGATGTCTTCCATGCCGCGAATCATCGCCAGCGCCGCCAGCCCGGATTCGCGCGCCGCCGTCTTGACGATGTCGTCGATCTCCTTGAGCTTCGCCGAAAGGGTCAAGGCAAGATGCTCGGCGCGAAGGCTCTGCAACGGATCCTTCGCGACGAGCGCCTGCAGCGCCTCGGCCTGCCGTCGCACGCTTTCGTCAGAGACGCCGTAAGCCTTCAGATAGGCCGGGTCGAGAGTGAGCAGATACCCGTGCCTTTCGGCTTCCAGGTCGGCGATGATCGCTTTGAGACGATCGAACGTCTCGAACACGTTGCGGCTGTGCGTGAGCGAAACATTGAGCGCCTCCCGATCGCGCCAGTAGCGCAGGCCGAGAATCCCGGTCACTGCGAGCAGAATGACGAGCCCCGCGACCACTGGGATCAGCGGCCGTGCAAACCACCGCAAGATATGGCCCGAAGCAAGGATTGACATTGGCGCTAAGTCTTCCATGCTCGCAGGCGCATTTTCTGGTGCCAAGGCCAGAGCATGGCTAGAATAATAGCATGAACCGCCCCGCATTGGGGAACCGGAAACTCAATATTCTCCGCATGTTACTCCGGCTTCGGAGTTGATCATTCGGCTTTGACGAAGCCGGGGCGCGTCACAGGTTGCGAGTTGTGAACGACTGACCGCAACGAGGAGCATCAAGATGGCGCCAAATGAAAACTCGCGTAACGGCCGAGCACCGACCAGCCGGCGCAGCTTCATCAAGACATTGGGCATGGCAGGAATCATCGTGCCGGCCCTCACGACGTGGCCGCGGAGCAGTCTCGCCGAGGAGGCCAGCGCGGACTATGCCAATGCCAAGATCGACTGGAAGCAATTTGCGGGGCAGACGATCACGCTGATGGGCGCGATCCATCCGTGGTCGAGCGCGATCACGCCACTGCTGCCGGAATTCACCAAGCTCACCGGCATCAAGGTCGTCACCGACTTCCAGCTTGAGACCACCTATTTGAGCGCGATCCCGGTTCTGCTCGCGCGCGGCGGCAATACGCCTGACGTATTCATGTTCACGACCTATGGCCAAGGCATCTCGGGCGGATGGCTCGAGCCGCTCAACGCCCATTACGCCAACAAGTCGCTGGCCGATCCCGCCTGGTATGACGAGAGTGATCTCCTGAAGACCGCACGCGCTTTTCCGGTTTGGTCCGACGGCGAGCGCTACGCCGTCCCCATCACCTCCGAGGCGATGACGCTGTTCATCAACACCGATGCATTGGCGGCCAAGAACCTGCCGGTGCCGCAGACCTTCGACGAGTTGCTCGCAACCGCCAAGGCGGTCAAGAGCAGCGACATGGCGGGAATTGCGATGCGGGCACAGGCCGGCGGCAATTCGACCCCGCCGGCGATGGGCTTCGTGTTCTCTTACGGCGGGTCCATGGTCAACAAGGACGGCACGGCCGCCTTCGGCAGTCCCGAGGCGATCGAGGCCATCGACATGTACGCGCGGCTGCTCAGCCAGGCAGGACCTGCAAATGTGGGCACCTATGAATGGTATCAGGTGCTCGACGATTTCCTCCAGGCGAGAACCGCAATGGCGATCGACAGCAGCAACTTCGCCACTGACATCTCCAATCCGGGGAAGAGCCGCGTCGCCAAGCAGGCGGGGTTTGCACCCTTCCCGCACCTTCCCGGCAAGACGCCCGTCCCCTTCATGTCGCACTGGCAGGCCTGCGTGAATTCAAAGTCGCAGAACAAGCGGGCCGCGTTCCTGTTCCTGCTCTGGGCGACGAGCAGGCCGACCTCGCTGCAAACTGCCGCTGCGGGTCTTGCGACGACACGCGTCTCCGCCTGGTCGAGCAAGGGCTTCAAGGACGCCTTTGGCGCGCAGGCAGCCGAAGCAGCGCTGGCGAACTTGCAGAACGCCGATGTCGAGCGCGCCAAGGCGATCCTGTTCCATCCGCAACAGCGGCGCCTCCTGGACGCCTTCATGATCGGCGTCAATGAAGTGGTCTCGGGCAACAAGACGGCGAAGGCGGTGATGCCCGTCGCCGCCGAACGCGCGAATGCGGCGATCCGCGGATAGTAGCCGCGGCGATCGCGCCGCGCGCGAGCGCGATGAGTCATCATCGCGCTCTAGCGCTTTATTCGCGCATGATCTTTCCGGAAAACCGCTGCACACTTTTCCGGATCGCGCCTTTAGATCTCGCGCGCGTCGCGGCGCCGGTAGACCAGCAGCATCAGCGGCGCGAGCTTGCGCATCAGGCCATGCGCCGGGATCGGCACCGGATTGGTTAACGGCAGCGCGAGCTCGCCGTCCGGCACGCCGCGCACGGCTTTCGCAAGCTGATCGCCAAGCGGGATCGTCAGCGCCACCGCGCGGCCGTTGCAGCCGGTCCAGCCATAGGCGTCCGGCCCGAGCTTGTGGATCCGTGGCAGGAAATCCGAGGTCATGCCGACATAGCCGTTCCAGACATAGTCGAAGTTGACCTCGCCGATCTGCGGCCAGAGCCGCTGCAAGCGCTCGGCGACGCGCGCCTTCAGTCGCTCCGCCTTGTTGCCGGGCCCGATCACGGCGCCGCCGGTGACGAGGCGATTGCGCGCGTCGTAACGGGCGAAATAGAGCTCGCCATGGGTATCCGACATCGCCTGCCGCGCCGCAATGATGGTCTTCCTGACATTGTCCGACAGCGGCTGCGTCACCATCTGCCAGGACAGTACCGGCATCACCTCGTGCGCGATGTCGGGCACGAGCTGTTTCGAGAATTCGCTGCTATAGGCATTGGTCGCCATCACCAGTGCACGGCCGGAGATCTCGCCCTTTTCCGTCTTCACCACCCATTTATCGTTGCGCCGCTCAAAACTCACTGCTGGGGAGCGTGCGTAGATGCGCGCGCCGAGGCCGAGCACGCTGCGCGCCAGTCCGCGCGCCAGCGCCAGCGGATTGATGTGGCCGCCTGTCCTGTTCCAGAAGCCGCCATACCAGGCCTCCGAGCCCAGCATGTCCCTCACCTGCTCGCGCGAGAGCAGTTCGACGGGCGCGCCGAATTTCGACCATTGCCGCACCCGCCGCTCGGCGATCTTGATGCGGCCGGGCGAATGCACCGGCTGCACCCAGCCCGCCTGCTCCTGTTCGGCCTCGATGCCATAACGCCGCGCCACCTCGAACAGCGTCGATGCGCTGTCGCGCAACAGATGCACGAAGCGCTCGCCCACCGCGCCGTGCCGCGCGATGATGTCCTCGGGATCGGGACGCGACAAAGTCGGGATCACCTGGCCGTTGTTGCGGCCGGAGGCGCCCCAGCCCGGCTCAGCCGCCTCTACGATCGCGACATCGACGCCGGCTTCGCGCAAGTGCAACGCCGTCGACAGCCCCGTGAAGCCGCCGCCGACCACGACCACATCCGCCTTCTCAGCTCCAATCAGCTCCGGCAATTCGGGCCCGTTCGGCGTGACCGCGGCCCACAGCGAATGCGGCCAGGTGACGGTTGAACCACTCATCATCAATCTTTCCAAATTGTCCCAAGCGTCACGAGACACCGCATCTGCGGCTGTCGCAGTTGACAGCCGCTTGCGGGTGCGTTGTCGTGCTCGCCAGCCTAATCCACCCATTCATGCCGGGGAAATCAAGTGGCCCTCAAAAACGTCATCGGAATCGACCACGCCGTGGTCATGGTGAAGGATCTCGACAAGGCCGCAGAAAACTACAAGCGGCTCGGCTTCACCGTCTCGCCGCGCGGCACCCACAGCGCGCATATGGGATCGGGCAATTACACCATCATGTTCGACCCCGACTATATGGAATTGCTCGGAGTGCTCGCACCGACGGAACAAAATGCTCCGGCGCGCGCCTTTCTCGAAAAGCACGGCGAGGGCATCGAGCGCATCGCCTTTACCGCGGTCGACTCCACGGCCGGAGCGGAGGAGATCCGCGCGCACGGATTTCCTCCGGTCGGCCCGGTCGATTTCGAGCGGCCGGTGACGCTGCCAAACGGCACCGTGTCGGCGGCGAAATTTCGCGTCTTCCACTGGCCGGTGGCGGAAGCGCCGGGCGGCGTGCGCATCTTCGCCTGCCAGCACAAGACGCGCGAGACGGTGTGGATTCCCGAACTGATGACGCACGCCAACGGAGCGAAGCGGCTGAAGCAGGTCCTGATCGCGAGCCCCGAGCCTGCGAAGGACGCCGCGCATCTGTCGCGCCTGATCGACCGCGAGGCAAAAGCCGAAGCCGACGGCGCGGTGACCGTGCCCTCCGGCGGCGACCGCGCCGATTTCGTATTCCTGACGCTCGACCAGCTTGGCAAGCGCTATCCCGGCGTGTCGCTCGCAGGTCTTGCCGAACGAGGCGGTGCCGCACTCGTGCTGGCGAGCGGCGATCTCTTGGCGACCGAGAAGGCGCTCGGTGCAGCCGCCACGCGCAGCGGCGCTGCGATCTGCGTGGCGCCGGCCGCGGCCAACGGCACCCTGCTCGCCTTCGTTGCCGGCTGATTTGAGCTAATTCTTTAACAAGCGTTTTACCCCGCGGCCCTAGATTTCCAGCGGATCAAGCCGCCGGGGGCTCAATGCGCATGTTTAGAGAAGGCTCATTTCGAGAAGGCGCGCGTATCGCCTATGATGCGCCGGCCGAACTGAAGAAGTGGCCGTCGCTGAAGGGCCAGCGCCTCAAAGACAGGGGTCCGCCCTATCTCGTCTACAACGGCACGCTCGCCGAATGCGTGCGCGAGTTGCTGGCAAAACCCATCAAGGGCATCTCGCTCTACGACATCATGACGAGGCCGCAGCCGGCCTTCGACCAGACTGTTCTGTCGCCGGGCGACGCCGCCGAGACCGCGATGCGCAAGGACTTTCCGAAGGGCTAGCCACCCGTCTGCTGAGGTCGACGATCAGCCGGCAAGCACGTTACGTCCGCGAGCTCCTTGCCAGCGGCCGGCTCTGCGCAGGGGCTATCGCTTCTCCCGGCCGATCCAGAAAGACCACCGGCGTTCCACGCTTGATGTTCGCACCGAGTGTCAGCGCATCCCAGTTGGTCAGTCGGATGCAACCGTGCGAGGCCGACTTGCTCACCTTGCCGGGATCGGGGGTGCCGTGAATGCCGTAGCCTTCGGCGGACAGGTTGATCCAGGTCGAGCCGACAGGGTTGTTCGGACCGGGCTTGATCGTGAAAGGTCTTTTCGATTTCACACCCTTGAACCTGTAATCCGGATTGTAGCGATAGGTCGGATTTCGATTGATGGCCGTCACTTTCAGCGTGCCGCTCGGCGTCGGCTTCTCTGAACTGCCGACCGTCGCAGGATAGAACGCGAGCAGCTTTCCGCTTGCGTCAAATGCCTTCAGCGTCTGCCGCGCCTTGTCGATTTCGACGCGCGCGACCGGCATCGCATTCTGCTGACCGATGACGTTTGCAACGGCGATCGTCTCGCCTGCCATGTCGAACTTTTTCCCAGGGTTGATCGCGTTGAGCAACGCCTCGCTCATGTGGAATTTCTCGGCGAGCGCCTCGCGCGGGCTGGTGTAGCTCAGCGCCTCCAGGCTCTTCATGTCCTCCATCTTCGCCGGCAGCTTCATGAGGAACGGTCCCTTCACGTCCGCTTCGGTGATTTTGTAATCGACGATGGCCGGACCGTCGCTCGTCGCCGTGAGCTTGTCCCAGAGATCCGGCGTGATCGTCTTGTCGAGATTGAGCTCATTTGCTTCGGCAAACGCGGACAGGGCCTTCTGCGCGTTCTCGCCAAGCTTGCCGTCGATCTCGCCCGGAGAGAAGTGCGCGCGATCGAGCAGGATCTGAAGCTTGACGATGGAGCTGCTCGGCTTGTCTGAGCCCGTCGGCTTCGCCGGCATGGCTGCATCATTGATGGCAGCGGGATCGAGCCCACCTGCGATGACAGGCGTCATCGCAAGGAACGAGAGCACCGCAGCGACAAGGGATCGCAACATGCTGCATCCTCAGCCTAACATTCTCCGTAAAGTCACGGGACGCGATGAAGTTCCTCAGCGAGGAAAATACGGTGTTCCTGCGGGGAACAGCAAAGATCGCAGCTTCGCCGCAATCGACTCCTTAAAAAGTCCCTATCGGCAGCGCACTTGCAGCCAACTCACCACAATTGAGGTTCACACAAGCAATGCGATTTGTTTTCGCGGCGCTCGCCGCGTTCCTCGTCCTGATGCTCGACCTCGATGGACCGGCCACTCCGCCATCGCGCGCCAACAATCTCCTCCTCGCAACCAGTCCATCCGAACAAATCTCCTCAGCCTTGGCAGCGCTGTTTGAAAGTGCCAAGGCCGACGAACAGTCGAACACGATACGCGCACAAGAGAGTTCTCCCCCGTCGGACACGCCAGCGGATACCACCACCGAACGCAAGGCGGAGGAGTCGCCGCACGATGCATTCTGCCACGCGCTGCGCGAGGCCGCCGAGAATAGCGAAATCCCGGTCCCGTTCTTTGCACGCCTGATCTGGCAGGAGAGCCGCTTCCGCTCGAACGAGGTCAGTCACGCCGGGGCGCGAGGCGTCGCGCAATTCATGCCGGAAACCGCAGCCGAAGTCGGGCTCGACGATCCCTTCGATCCATTCAAGGCGCTGCCCGCGTCCGCAAGGCTGCTGCGCAAGCTGCGGGATGATTTCGGCAACCTTGGCCTCGCAGCAGCGGCCTACAACGCCGGAAGCGGCCGCATACAGAAATGGCTGGCGAAGCAGAGCGCCCTTCCGCGCGAGACACGCGATTACGTCCGCATCATCACCGGCACCAAGGCGGAAGACTGGATCGAGGACGCCGACATGCTCGCGATCCGCATTGATCTGCCCAGCGAAGCGCCGTGCGAAGGCATCGGCGGGCTGTCCAAGACCAGAGAGGTCGCATTCGTCTCGGCATTGCCTACGGCTGGTGTCACCGCGCTGCTGCAGAAGGCGCAAGCTGCGGAGACCGCCGCACAGCTTGCGGTTCACGGGGGGCGCAAGCGGCTCGCCTTGCTGATCCGGAAAAGCAGGCCATCGGCGGGTGCCGCGCGGCTCAGCAAGGCACGCAGCACGATCGCCGCGCGTGCAGCCAGAGGCGCGAAGGCTCGCGTTCGCATCGCATCGCGCGAGCGGTCGTCGAGCTAGCGCGCAGACCCGCGCGTCGACCGGTTGATGTGCCCGCGGATTCTGCGTTGAATGCGGCGTCCATCATTCCGGACGGAACTCAAGAACGCGAACGCGGAACCCGCGATGCCTTCCAAGAGTGCCGGGATCATCGCCTACCGAATGCGGCCGCCGGGTATAGAGGTTCTCCTCGTTCATCCCGGCGGCCCGTTCTGGCGCAACAAGGATTTCGGCGCCTGGTCCATTCCAAAGGGCGAATACGCCGATGGACAGGAGGCCGACGCAGCCGCACGACGGGAGTTCGCTGAAGAGCTCGGAACGGAGCTGACGGCACCGCTGATCGAGCTCGGTCAGGTCAAGCAGCGCGGCGGCAAGATCGTCACGGCCTTCGCCGCCGAGTTCGACATCGATCCGCACAACATTCGCAGCAACACCTTCGAGATCGAATGGCCGCCGCGTAGCGGCAAGCGGCAGAGCTTTCCCGAGGTGGACCGCGCCGAATGGTTCGCGCTCGATGCGGCACGCGAGAAGATCAATGCCGGCCAGCGTCCGCTGCTCGATCGGCTGGCGCAGCGCGTTGGCGGCGGCTCGGGATAGCTCGCGCTGGCGCGCCTGCCCCCAAAACAAAATCTTCGAAAACGACCCCATGCAAAGTAGCCGGAGGCCGCCGGCATAGTGACACGTCGGGCAAATCAGTGGCAAACTGCCAACATCCCCATTCCCTTCCGACGCTGCCTGCTCAGACCGGTTTCTCGTCATCCATCACTGGCGAGGTGACCACCAGGAACACGAGATCGACCAGGCCCGAGTTCGAGATCGCGTGCTCGACGCCGGGCGGCAGAAAAATCACGTCGTGCTTGCGCACGACATGGTTCTTGCCGGCGATCTCCATCAGCCCCTCGCCTTCGAGCACGTGGTAGACCTGCTCTTGCACCTTGTGATGGTGGCGGGCGACATAGGCCATCGGCTGGTACATCGAGATCCGGTAGTCGATGTGGCGCGAGCCTGCATTCTCCGGCATCACCAGCGGCTTCGACAGCGCGCCGCCGAAATGGTTGGGGAATTCGCGCCAGGGCACTTCGGCGATGTGGCGGATGAAGGCGCCGTTGGTTTCGTCTGCCATGGTCGAACTCCCTTCCGGATCAGCTCACGAGCGCGCCGCCGTCGACATACACGATCGAGCCCGTGGCAAAACCGTTGGCCATGAAGCTCAGGATCTGCTGCGCGATGTCTTCTGCTGCACCGACGCGGCCGACCGGCAGCGCGGCGGCCGTCTTTGCCAACATTTCGCGCCGCGCCGCTTCGGGCATCGCAGCGCGGATCGGCGTGTCGATCACACCGGGCGACACCGCATTGACGCGAACCGGTGCGAGCTCGAGCGCCAGCGCACGCGCGAGCGATTCCAGCGCGCCGTTCGCTGCACTAATGATCGCCGAATTCGGACGCGGCCGCAGGCTGAGAAAGCCTGTGACCAACGTCAGCGAGCCGCCAGGCCTGATCTCTGCTTCGCGCGCCACCCGCCAGGCGCCCCAGAATTTTCCTTCCATCGTGCTGCGCACGTCGTCCATGGCGACGGTCTTGAACGGACCCGTCTTGAGCTCTGCCGCCGTCAGCACGACGTGATCGACCGGGCCGGTGCGGCGGAACAGATCGGCGATGCTGTCATCGCTGGTCACGTCGGCCGGAATCGCGATCACATTCAACCGCTCGGCGACCGCATCGAGCTTTGCGGCGTTGCGCGAGGCGATAATGACGTCGGCGCCCTGCTTCTTGGCGAGCTCGGCCGTGGCGAGCCCAATGCCGGAGGAGCCGCCGACCACTACGACCTTCTTGCCTGCGAGCGTCATTCCCGTGTCCCCTGTTGTTGTCTTGAAAGTCGCTGCCGCGCGATCAGTCCGGCTGATAGCGCGTGCCGATGCCCGCCTTGCTTTGGCCGAGCCCCGGCAGCTCCCACACGCCGGCGCCGGCCGGGTTGACGTCTGCGGCGATATCGACGTCGATAAGATAGGGCTTGTTGGCGGCGATGCCCTTGCGGATGGCCTCGCCAATATCTGCGGCGCGATCCACCCGCACGCCTTCGACGCCGCAGGAACGCGCCATCGCCGCAAAATCGGGATTGTAGCGCTCGCCCGTGACGGGATCCTTGAAGTCGGTTGCGAGCTCGCGGCCGCCGAGATAGCCGCGCTGCAAGCCGCGGATCGATGCATAGGCGTAGTTGTTCCAGACCACCCACACCACGGGCAGATTATATTCGACGGCGGTACCCAGCACGTTGGCGTGCATGAAGAAGGCGCCGTCGCCGCACACCGAGACGCAGGGACGATCGGGCGCGGCGAACTTCGCGCCCATCACGCCGGCGACGCCAAAGCCCATCGGGCCAAAGCCCATCGAGCCGATCAGCGAATCCGGCCGCTTCGGCTTGCAGAAGCCCAAGAGCCAATTGTGGTGCACGCCGATGTCACTGACAAGGATCGCATCCTCCGGCAACGCTTTGTCGATCTCGGCCGCGGCGCGCTGCGGATTGATCGGCGTGGTGTCGTCTGAGAATCCCGGCGCGACGAACTTGTCCCACTCCTTGCGGTAGCCATCGATCTGCGCCAGCCATTTCTTTCGCGCATCGGATTTCCTGAAGAGGTTATCGCGACGATCAAGCTCGGCATGCACCTGCCGCAGGAAGGTGCGGACGTCGGCCATCAGCCCGAGTGCGACGGGATAGTTGCGGCCGATCTCCTCGGGATCGATGTCGACGTGGATGAGCCGCGTCGGCGGGATGGTGAAGGAATAACCGGGAATCCACGAGCTCGATGTGCGGTCGTCGAAGCGGACACCGAGCGCGAGCAGCACATCAGCCTGACGCGTCGCATGATTGGCCTGGTAATGTCCCGCGCGGGCGACGAGCCCGAGCGCCAGCGGATGGTTGACGTCGAGCGCGCCGAGACCTGAGGCCGACGCTGCGACGGGGATCTGCAAGCGCTCGGCGAGCCAGCGCAGTTCGTCCGCAGCACCGCCGTAACGCACGCCCTGCCCGACCAGCATCACCGGCCGCTCGGCCGAGAGCAGCATGTCGACGGCCTCGACCACACCGTCGGGATCGGCGCCGCAACGGCTCGAGATGTTGGCGTTCCACTCGATCGCCTTCGGCGCCTCTTCTGCGGCCGATTCCATGAAGACGTCGAAGGGAACATCGACCACCACCGGCCCCGGCCGTCCCGTGATCATGGTCTTCCAGGCCTGCCGCACCGCGAGCGGCACCATCTCGCCGCGCGTCGGCTGAAACACCTTCTTGCAGATCGAACGCACGGTGGAGGGAAAGTCGGCCTGATGGTGCCGGTACATTTCCTGGAACGCGCCGCGATTGAACTGGCTGGTCGGCACGTTGCCGGTGATCGCCATGAACGGCACGGAATCGAGGAAGGCATTCGCAAGCGAGATCGGTAAATTGGCCGAGCCGGGCCCGCAGGAGGTGAAGGTTGCGGTCGGCCGCCCGGAGACGCGGTAATAGACGTCGGCCATGAAGCCGGCGACGCTCTCATGATGAACCGAGATCGTCTTGATCTCGGACGAACGCTCATACAGCGCGTCGATGAACTGGATATTGCCGTGGCCGCAGAGCCCGAACACCTGCGGCACCTTCTCCTGGATCAGGTAGTCGACAATGACCTGGGCGCCGTTGAGCATGTTTCGCGACATTCAACTCGTCTCCCTGTGGCCCGACGGCTTCTTCTTCGACTTCTTCGACGCGGCGGCCATCGTTGAGCCGCCGGCACCCTATTTCTCATAATGCTGTACGTCAATTTATATTGTGATAGTCTATCTTCTGGGGAAACCCGCGGTGCCCCGCGCCTGCCGCGTGCTAGTGTCAGGACTGGAGCCATGATGGATTCATCGAAGGGGGCCTTTTCCTTGAGATCGCGCACCAAGCCCAGCACCAGCGAAAAGCCCGCAAGCCCGCGCAAGGCGGCCGTTGCAAAACTGGTCCCGCCGACACAGGCGGATGGCGACGACGCCGACGACAAGCAGCGCGCCGGCGGCGTGCAGTCGCTCGGCCGCGCCTTCTCGATTCTGGAAGAGGTTGCGCGCCACCGCGAAGGGATCGGCCTTGCGGAATTGAGCAAGCTCGTCGGCCTGCACAACTCGACCACCTTTCATCTCGCCAAAACGCTGGTCTCGCTCGGCTATCTCCGCCAGGAGAAGGACAACAAGCGCTACCGCATCGGCCGTCCGCTGTTCGCGCTTGCCGCATCCGCGCTCGACGAGATCGAGATGGTCAATGTCGCAACGCCTGTGCTGGAGGCTCTATCCCGCGAGACCAGCGAAAGTAGCCATTTTGCCGTGCGCATGGGCGATGCCGTGATCGTCATCGCGCGGACCAGCGGGCCCGGCGCATTCCAGCTCACGGACCGCGTCGGCGTGGTCCGGCCTGCGCACTGCACTGCGCTCGGCAAGATCATTCTCGCTTCGCTCCGCCCCGAGCAGCTCAAGCGCTTCCTCGATCGTGCCGAGCTGAAGCCGTCGACGCCCAAATCCATCACCGATGCCGGCGTGCTGATGCGCGAGATCGCCGAGGTGCAGCGTACCGGCGTTGCCTTCGACGACGGCGAGTTCAATCCGGAAGTGCGCTGCGTTGCGGTGCCGGTTTTGGATTTCACCGGACAGGTGATCGGGGCGCTCGGCATTTCCGGACCGATCTGGCGATTGTCGAACCAGGCACTGCATGCAAGCGCACAGGTCGTACAAGTCGCGGCCAACCGGCTCTCCGCGGAGTTCGGTGCCAAAACAACTGCGTCCAGGCCGGCTGCGAAAAAAGTCTAAGGCGCGCGCAAGCGGTGATTTTGCCGGTTGACACCGGCGATGCCGTTCGGGATTATCCTTCCGCATTAAAAAAACGTCTCTCACAATATCGCAATGTCGATGCTGAAGGGGGACACCGCGATGCACTGGGGAGGAGGCTTTGAGATGATCCGCACCAGCCGACGGACATTGTTGAAGGCGAGCGCGGCGTTGGCCGGCGCATCCGCGCTCGGATTCCCCGCGATCGCGCGCGCCCAGGCGGAGAAGATCAGGATCGGCCACCTGACGCCGCTGACGGGCTTTCTCGGCGTGATCGGCGGCTACGCCCAGCTCGGGGTGAAGCTCGCCGCTGAGGAGATCAACCAGTCCGGCGGCATTCTGGGCAAGCAGATCGATCTGCTCTCGGAAGACTCCATCAACCCCGCGACCGCCGCGACCAAGGCGCAGCGCATGCTGGAGCAGGACGGCGCCGTGGTGCTGCTCGGCGAAATCTCGTCAGCCTCCTCGCTCACCATCATGCAGGTCGCCGAGCGCAACAAGAAGGTGTTCTTCTCGACCGGTGCGCGCTCCGACGCGCTGCGCGGCAAGAACTGCAACAAATACTCATTCCACTGCGACATCCCCAACACCGTGATGGTCAATGCGGTCGGCACGGCGCTCTCGCAGAAAGGCATGGTGAAGGGCAAAAAGTTCTTCACGCTCACCGCCGACTACATCTTCGGCCACGACCTCCTGAAGGCGGCGAAGGCGTTCTTCGGCACGCACGAGGCCAACCTGATCGGCGACGAGCTGATCGCGACCGACGTCACCGATTTCAGCCCGTATCTTCTGAAGGTGCGGCAGGCCAAGCCCGATGTGGTGTGCTGCAACCTCGCCGGCAACCAGGTCACCAATCTCGTCAAGCAATATGCCGAGTTCGGCCTGCCCTATCCGCTGGTCGGCTTCAATCTCAACACCGGCGATGCCTGGGCGGCGGGCGCCGGCAATCTCAGCGGCACCTGGCCGACGGTCTGGTATCACACGCTCGACAACCCGACGTCGAAGGCGTTCGTCGCCGCCTTCGGCAAAAAATACGGCAAGCCGCCGGAAAACCACGCCTGGATCGACTACGTCACGCTGAAGCTGCTCGCGGAGGCGATCAACACGACCAAATCGACCGACAGCGGCGAGCTGATCTCCTATTTCGAGAAACAGTCGCAGTTCGACATCGGCAAGGCGCGCAAGGCCTATTTCCGCTCCTGGGACCATCAGCTCGTGCAGGAGGCCTATCCGTTCACGGTGAAGCCGAAGGAACAGATGAAGGACCAGTGGGACATGCTTGTGCTGGGCGATGCCGTGCCGGCAGCGAACGATCCGCTGGAACAGATCTATCCGACCAGGGAACAGAACCCCTGCGACATGAAGGCCTGACGCGCGCTCTCGCGCAAAATAGTCAGTTGGCACCAGCGGCGACGGCGGAGAGCCGGCGCCGCTTTTGCCAAGGCGATGGATGCAACATGCAGTTCGAGTTCTTGCTGGAACAGGTGGTGAATGGCCTCGTGCTCGGCGGCTATTACCTCCTCATCGCGCTCGGACTATCGCTGATCTTCTCCGTCGGCGGCATCGTCAATCTCGCGCATGGCGCTTTCTATGCGCTCGGCGCCTATGTCTTCGTCGAGCTGACGCACCATCTCGGCTTCGGCGCGTCGGTGGTGATCTCGCCGCTCGCCGTCGCGCTGCTCGGCATCGTCTTCGAGCGCTTCATCCTGCGCCGGTTCTATACGTCCGACCCGATCCTCAGTCTTCTCGTGACCTTCGGCCTTGCGATGGTCGCCGAGCAGGCGATCCGCATGATCTGGGGCGCGGCGCCAGTGTCGGCCGAGATTCCGCAAAGCTTTCGCGGCTCGGTCATCCTCGGTGATTTCCTGTTCTCGCGCTATCGCCTGCTGATATTGGCGGTGGTGGCAGTGGTGCTCGTCGGCATCTGGCTGCTCCTGCACAAGACCTCGTTCGGACGCGTGGTGCGCGCCGGCATCCAGCGGCCGGACATGGTCGCTAGCCTCGGCATCCGCCTCCAGCCCTACATGACCGCAATCGTCATGCTCGGCGTCGGCATGGCTGCGCTCGGCGGCGCCTTCTTCGCGCCGATCACCACCGTGCATCCGGCGATGGGCGCCGAGATCATGACGGTCGCCTTCGTCGTCGTCGTGATCGGCGGCCTCGGCAGCTTTTGGGGCGTCGTCATCGCCGCCCTCCTCGTCGGCGTCGTGCGCGGCATCGCGATTCATTTCCAGCCGGCCGCGGGCGAAGCCTCGATCTACATCCTGATGTTCCTGGTGCTGCTGGTGCGCCCGCGCGGCCTGCTCGGCGAGCGCATCGAGAAGTTCGAATGAGGCGCGCATCCACCTTCGACAGGCTGAAGCCGCTGCTGATCGCAGCGATTGCAGTGATCGCACTGCCGTTCGTGCTCAGGGCCCTCGGCCTGTCGCTCAACACCGGCACCTGGGTGGTAGGCCTTGCGATCGCCACCATGGGGCTGAACCTCTGCATCGGCTATACCGGCCTCGTCTCCTTCGGCCACAGCACCTGGTTCGGCGTCGGCGCGTACGCGGCCGGGCTGATCCAGCTTCGCTTCTTCCCCGGCGAGATCTGGCTGCCGCTGCTGCTCTCGACGCTCGTCGTCGCCGCGGCTTCAGTGGTGGTCGGCGCGCTGATCCTGCGCCGGCGCGGCGTCTATTTCTCACTTTTGACGCTGGCGCTCGCAGCGCTCGTCTATACGACCGCGTTCCGCTGGACGAGCCTGACCGGCGGCGAGGATGGCCTCGGCGGGCTGAAGCGCGGCCGCATCGGCCCGCTCGATCTCGACAATTCGCTCGCCTACTACGCCGTCGTCGCCGTCATCGGCCTTGTCGTACTCTACGTCCTGTTGCGCCTGGTGCGCTCGCCCTTCGGCCATGTGCTGGTCGCGATCCGCGAGAACCAGCTGCGCGCGACGTTCCAAGGCTACCCGGTCGAACGCTACAAGCTCGCGGTGTTCGTAATCTCGGCAGTCGTCACGGGCATCGCCGGCGCGCTGATCGCGTTCCTGAACTATCTCGTCTCGGCCGAGGCCGTCTCGGTGCCGTTCGCCGGCGAACTGCTTGCGATGGTCGTGATCGGCGGCATGCGCAGCATGCTGGGCCCCGCGTTAGGCGCGCTGTTCTTCATCCTGTTCCGCGAGCTGTTCTCGATCTGGACGTCGGACTGGCTGTTCTGGTTCGGCATCACTTTCGTCGCCTTCGTGATGTATTCGCCCGGCGGCCTCGTCGGCATCGGCACGCTGATCATGCGTCGCGTCCACCCTCCCGGCGAAGAGTCGGCCGCGATGAGCCGGCGCAAGATCTATGACGGCTTGGAGCTGCCGGCCTTCCTGCGGCCGCAAGCGCTGACCGGGACGGTGCTGGAGGTGAGCGGCGTCTCGAAGAAGTTCGGCGGTATCCGCGCCGTGCACGATGCGAGCATCACCGTCGGGGCCGGCGAAATTCACGCACTGATCGGGCCGAACGGCGCCGGCAAGACCACGCTGTTCAACCTGGTCTCCGGCCTCTACGCGCCGGATCAGGGCAGCATCCGTCTCAACGGCCGCGACGTCGCGGGCCTGCCGTCGAACCTGATCTGCCATCAGGGGCTGGCGCGCTCGTTCCAGATCACCAACCTGTTCCGTGGCCTGACCATCTACGAGAATTTAAGGCTCTCGCTTCAGGCGCGCCGGCCGATGCGCTTCAACATCTGGAACGACATCGACGCGTACGACGACATCCACGCCGAGACTGCGGAGCTGATCAAATTCCTTGGGCTCGAGGGCATCGAGGAGATCGAGGGCGGCGAGCTTTCCTATGGTGGACAGCGGCTTGTTGATCTGGGCATCGCGCTCGGCTCGAAGCCGCAGGTGCTGCTGCTCGACGAGCCTCTCGCGGGGCTTGCCGCCGCCGAGCGCGAGCGCGTCTCCAGCCTCGTCACGAACATCGCCGCCAACATCCCGGTGCTGATCGTCGAGCACGACATCGATCGCGTGCTCGGCTTCTCAGCCGTCGTCACGGTGATGAACCAGGGCGAAGTACTGATGTCGGGCTGCCCCGAGGCGGTGCGCGCAGACCTCAGGGTGCAGGAGATCTACACCGGCACGGGCATTCCCGCCGTCGCGCATCAACGCAGCGACGATGCCGCAAGCGAGACGAAACCGATCCTGCGCTTCGAGCGCGTCAACACGTTCTACGGCAAAAGCCACATCCTGAGCGACGCCTCGCTCGACGTGCGCGAAGGCGAGATCGTCGCGCTCCTGGGCCGCAACGGCGCCGGCAAGTCGACGCTGCTGAAGACGCTGGCCGGCTTGGTCCCAGCGGCATCAGGCAGCATCGACTATCGCGGCGAGGACATCGCGCATCTGGCGGCGCCCGACATTGCGCGCCGCGGCATCGGCTATGTGCCGCAGGGCCGCGGCCTGTTCGCCGGCATGACCGTGCGCGAGAACCTCGCGCTCGGCCGCCTCGCCCGCAAGACCGACGGCAGCGACGGCGTGGTCTGGGACGAGGCACAGATCCTGCACACCTTCCCGCGGCTGAAGGAACGCATGAACGTCGCGGCTGATTATCTGTCCGGCGGCGAGCAGCAGATGGTGGCGGTGGCCCGTGCGATGTCCGGCAATGTCCGCCTGCTGCTGCTCGACGAACCCTTCGAGGGACTTGCGCCGGCGGTGACGCTCGAGCTGTTCAAAGTGTTCGACCAGCTCCGGCGGCACATGTCGATCGTGATCGTCGAGCACAATCTCGACCTCGTGCTCGCCCTCGCCGACCGCGTCTTCGCGCTGGAGCGCGGCACGGTGTTCCACCAGGGCCCGGCCAAGCCGCTGCTGACCGACCTCAGCTATCGCAAGCAGATCCTGTGGCTGTAGGCCAGCGGAGGCAGGCAGCCGGCGGGGCGACTTACGATTTTACGAAATAATTTGACACGTCGGGCAAATCACCGGCATAATGCCATCATTGCCAAATCCGTGAAGTGACCCACGGCGTGCCCGGCAACGGCGCGTCGCGATACCTTACGCGCTACTCATCCTCATCGACATCAGCAATCGGTCCAGCGGGCCGCGGGCGGGCGATCGGCCTTGCGCGCATCCGCTCAACGCGCCTGCGCGGGCCCAAAGGAAGCATCGACATGACGGCATCTTCGGATCACGACACGGCGGCAGCGATCGCCGCACCGGATCACCCCCAAACCGTGGCATTCCCGCGCATCAAGATCTCCAAGCGTGGCATCTCGATCGACCATCCGGATCCGGAGGCGGGCGAACGGCTGATGGCTGAAACGTTCGGAGTCGCCGACAGCGACGCCATGTACGGCATCCTCAAGCAATTGGTGAAGGCGAGCGTGAACGGCAACAAGCTCGACCACGCCAATCTCGCATTCATGATTTCGATGATGCAGGCCATCAAGCCCAGGGACTCCATCGAGGCCATGCTGGCGGCGCAGATGGTCGCCGTGCACGTCACCGCGATGCGAAGTGCCCATCATCTCGCCCGCGCCGGCGACATCCAGAACCAGGATAGCGCCGCCCGTGCGCTCGGCAAGCTCGTGCGCATTTTTCCGGCCCAGATCGAGGCGCTCAACCGTTACCGGCACAACGGCGAGCCGGCCATCACCGTGCAAAACCTGTCGGTGCAGGACGGCGGCAAGGCCATCGTCGGCAACGTCACGCAGCACGCGCACATGATCGTGTCGCAGCCGGGCGCGGTTGCCGCGCTGGCGGAGGCGCGGACGGTATCGATGCCAATTGTCGGCGAACGGGAGCACGTCGCCGCAAGGCAAGACGCGACTGCATGAGCGGCGGTCACGCCCGCAGTACGAGCGCGATGCTGGCGAGCCCGCGTTGCGGCGCCAGAACGCGCAGCGACCGGTCCTGCCGTGCGCCGGCGGTGCACGGCAAGCTGCGTTGCCGCATGCACGGCGGCGCGGCGGGATCGGGCGCGCCGAGGGGAAACAGGAATGCGCGGAAGCATGGGCTGTTCACGAAGAAGGGCATCGCCGAGAAAAAGCAAGTTCGGGACTTGTTGGATGAGGCGCGGAGACTGCTCAGGGAACTCACGTGATGCCGCCTCCTTCAACTCGGGCTGCCTCGCGACAAGTCGATCACCCTTTCTTGTGTGACCTAGTTCATAGGCTGTCTCCGTTGAGCAGACTACGTTAGGTGACGGGTTGAGCGTTAGCTCGCCTTGCCGCCCGACGGGCGTTTCCTCCCTAGACTGGCCGATCGCTTCAAGCGATCGGCCCTTTCATCGTGCATGGGCCCCTGACGTCGCGGCCCTACGCGGGAGCGACATCGGGATGATTGTTGCCGCGATCAACAGCCGAACATCATTCTATGCGGTTGACGGCGGCGAAGGTCATTTCACGGTGCTGTGGAATCGGGCCCTGGTGCGGCGCCGACCGGCCGCGCGATCCCCGGCACAGGGAAAGCGCGGCACATCTCAACGCTCTTCGCTCTGAGCCGTCTTACTACTGCCGCATCGCCCTTCGACCTGAGAGACTCCGCGATGAGTTCGGCGATAAGGCGCATTTCAGCTTCCCCCATGCCACGCGTGGTCGCTGCCGGCGTACCGAGGCGAACGCCGCTTGGTTTGAGCGGCGGACGCGGATCATCGGGAATGATCTGCTTGTTTGCGGTCACTCCGACAGCATCGAGAATGTCTTCGGCCGCGCCGCCGTCCAACCCGGCGCTCGTCACCGTGTCCACAACCATCATGTGATTGTCGGTCCCGCCCGTAATCAACTTCATCCCGCGCTCCATCAGCGCTTCGGCAAGAACCTTCGCATTGCGCATGACCAGCCGTGCGTAGGCCTGATAGTCGGATGTCGCTGCCTTTTTCAGCGTTACGGCGGTCGCGGCCACGACGTTCATGTGCGGCCCTCCTTGCAGTCCGGGGAACACGGACGCGTCGACCTTGCCAGCAAACTCCCGACGGCAAAGAATGATTCCGCCGCGCGGCCCGCGAAGTGTCTTGTGTGAGGTCGTCGTCATGATGTCGAAACCCGCATCGAGCGGATTACGCAGAACGTTGCCGGCGATCAAGCCGCCGTAATGGCTCACGTCGGCCATGGTAAGTGCACCCACTTCGTCGGCGATGCTCTTGAAGGAGGCGTAATCCAGGTCGCGCGGATAGGAGCTGTAGCCGCACAGCACCAACTTCGGGCGGACGCGCCGAGCTGTTGCGCGAAGCTCATCGAAATCAATGGCGCCGCCCTTTGACGGGTGCGTCTTGTAGCGAGCGAAGTTGAACAGCCGCCCCATGTGGGACACGGGCGCGCCATGCGTGAGATGGCCGCCGTGTGACAGGTCCATTGCCAATATCGTATCCCCAGGCTTCAACAGGCCCAGATACACGGCCTGGTTCATCGGCGACCCGGACAGAGGCTGGACGTTGGCATGCTCGGCGCGGAAAAGCGCGCAGGCTCGCTGTCGAGCAAGGTTCTCTATCTGATCGGTAAATTCTTGCCCTCCATAATACCGGCGCCCCGGATAACCCTCGGAATACTTGTTGGTGAAGACCGATCCAAGCAGTTCGAGAACCTCCGGATAGGTGTAGTTCTCCGAAGGAATCAGCTCAACGCCGTCTTGCTGGCGGCGCTCCTCGCCTTCGAGAGCAAGGGCAACTTCCGAATCATCGAGGTGCAGTTCGTTGCGGAATGAGGGCATGGTCCGGGCTCCTTAAGACGCTGAATGGTCAGCTGAAAGGTGCCCAGGCGAACGGCGTTAGAACCCTTCGCGCTTCACCGTGGTCAATTCCACGTAAGCTCGCCAGTCGCGCGAGGGACGAATGAGCCTTCAAGGCTCATCGCGAGCAGAAGGCTAATCAATCCTTGGAGAGCTCGCAAGGGTTCATAGCTGATATTTCGACGCTCAGACGTTGAGACCCAAATTCCGAGGACCGATGTCCGGTCCGCTGCGGACAACGGGCGTGGCAACGGCTTATGCGTCCTTCGGCTCTGAGCCAATCCCGGAAGTCGTCACGCGACCTCACAACAAGCAAAGTTCAATGCGGCTCCGGCAGCGGCGTTCCCGGAAAAGCGAACTCCGAATCGTTGGATGAGGGTGGGAATGCTGCTATGTCCATATCAAGCGCGTTGCTTGCGCAAAGCGCAACGAGCCGCTGCGGATCAGAAGCGCCGCTGAGTAGCTTCGCTCCCAGCTCGCGGAAATAATTCTCGGTCGCGTTTCGCGCCGGTCTATCCTCACTAGCCGACATGTTGAGCCGCCAGCACTTGCTGCGAGATCTGCTCGGAGTCATTTGGAGGCAACGGTCTCCTTGAACAGCTCAATCTTGCCGCGCGCGTTGTCGGTCACCGCAAAGACCTCGTATAGATCGATCTGCGGCTTCATGCCGTAGCGCTGGATGATGCCCTCGAGCCAGGGCCCGGTGTAGAATGCCTTGGCGTCCTCGATGCGCTCCCACTGGTACACGCCACCGGCCCAGCCGCTTTCGGACCAGATGAAGTGCTTGCTGATCAGCCCTGTCACTTCGCGGAAGTTTGGTGCGATCTTGTGAAAGTGCTCGTGACACGCGGCGTAGTCGATCTGCGGTGGCAGTTTGTATCGTACAACGGCGGTGATCATGCGACCTCCTTGCAAGGACGCCCCCGGCGCAACATTGATGGCATTCCCGCGATCAAGCAAGCGAAGCGGGAAGCCGACATGGGTTAAAGGCGCAAAGCCTAACCAGTCACTTCCGTTCTGCTGCGACGAGCCGACCATTCCAGAGCATGCTGGACTCGGCTTTAGATAGGCATCGCGCGCCGATCGCGATCAAATGCGACGGACGCTGCCGCGAGTAGGTCAACACGATTGACGAGAGCCTCAATCGCCGCGCAGCTATCTCCCTGCAATTTTTTGCGTTAATGTGAACCTCTTCATAGCTGTGTAGCAGACGGGCTCGGATGATGCCCAACCAAAGAGAGGCGAGCTAAGGCCCCGCAAAGCGCCACCCGGTTCCGATGGGTTTTTTCCATTCACACGCGAGTTTGGGAGCGACACATGGAAAAGCGCGAAATTGGCAACAGCTTGACGAAAGGTCTGTCCGAAACGAAGCGGGACGCTTTCTCCCGCCGATCGGTGCTGACGTTGGTTTGTACCCTTGGCGCCGCGGCGCCATTTGGGATGTTCGGAGCGGCTCGCGCGCTGACGGTATCAGGGACTGGGTCGCTGAATTATATTCCTGGCGAGCCCTTTATTTGTCGCGCCGCCGCGAACGGTGAAGAGCTGCAGGGCCTGCCCCGCCAACTCAAGCTAGCCTGGAACGCCAACGCAGCCTGCACGGTCGCTGCGCCAGTCGCAAAGGAACGGGGTATCTTCGCCAAACACAACCTCGATGTCGATTTCGTCAATTTCGGCGGTTCGACCGACCAGTTGCTGGAGTCGATTGCAACTGGCAAGGCGGATGCCGGTTTGGGATTGGCCCTGCGCTGGCTCAAGCCGCTGGAGCAAGGCTTCGACGTTCGGATCACCGCTGGTGTGCACGGCGGCTGCATCCGGCTCCTCGGCTCCAAGGCTGCCAACATTGACAGCCTGGAGTCCCTGCGCGGCAAGGCTATCGCGATTAGCGATCAAGCGAGCCCTGCGAAGAACTTCTTTTCGATCTACCTCGCCAAGAAGGGCATCGATCCGGCCCAGGAGGTAGAGTGGCGTCAGTACCCGGCCAATCTGCTCGCGCTTGCCGTCGACAAGGGCGAAGTGCAGGCGCTGGCCGAGATCGATCCACTACCCTATCTGTGGCTCAAGGACGGCAAGCTCAACGAGATCGCAACGAACCTGACGGGTGAATTCGTCGATCGCACCTGCTGCGTTCTCGCGATACGTGGCAGCCTGACCCGAAACGAAATGCCGGTGGCGGCTGCTCTGACACGATCGATACTGGAGGCGGCAGACCGAGTTGCCAGCGATCCCGCCGATGCCGCGGCAATCTATTCAGGCTACGGCGGGAGAGGGTCCGTCGAGGATCTCGCCACGATGTATCGCAGCCATACTCACCACAATCATCCCGTCGGGGCGGAGCTCAAGAAGCAACTTCTGCTCTACACCGATGAACTCAAGGCAGTGAACGTCATCAAGCGAAGCACCGACCCGGCCAAGTTCGCCGACCGGATTTATCTTGACGTTCTAAGCTGAGCCGATTGGGAAGATCCGCAGTGAGCTCGGTTATCAATGAAGTGCCGAGGCCATCAGAGAGGTCGGGTTTCGGCTTTCTTGAAAGTTCAACCACCCGGTCGTTGATCGGCGGACTGTCGGTGGCCGCCGCATGGTCCATGGTCGCCGCGCTCACTGCGTTCTGGCCGGATAAGCTCGAAAGCGATTGGGCCTACACGGGGGCCTTCGCCATTGCCTGCGGCGCATTCGCGCTTGCCCTTGCCTTGGCGGCCTTTGCCGGCCTTCGTTTTGCTGCTTTTCAGCGGCTCCAGCGGCTTTCTCCGTGGCTGTTCGCGCTGGCGCTGTTTGTGGCGGCTTGGGAGGCCGTCACAGCAAAGCTCGGATTGCTGCCGTTGCCGTTTTTTCCGCCGCCGCAGGCTATCGTCGAGGTCGCAATCGACGATTGGGGGCGGCTGGCTCAAGGCATCTTCGCCTCAGCTCGTCTGCTCGCGACCGGATATTTGCTCGGTGCGGCGGTGGGGTTCGTGACCGGCGTGGCGATCGGCTGGTCGCCGCTCGCCGGTTATTGGATCCACCCGGTCTTGCGGTTCATCGGGCCGCTGCCCGCGACGGCCTGGCTGCCGCTCGCATTTTTCGTTTTCCCGTCGAGCTTCAGCGCCAGCATTTTCCTGATTGCGCTCGCCACCGGGTTTCCGGTCACCGTGCTCACCTGGTCGGGCGTCGCCGGCGTGAAGAGCTCCTATTACGATATCGCGCGGACATTGGGAGCAAGCCAGCGCTTCCTCGTGCTCAAGGTCGCCATTCCGGCGGCAATGCCGCACGTTTTCGTTGGCCTGTTCATGGGTCTTGGCAATTCGTTTGCGGTTCTTGTCGTAGCCGAAATGCTGGGCGTGAAGGCGGGGCTCGGCTGGTATCTGCAATGGGCGCAGGGTTGGGCGGCCTATGCCAATATGTACGCCGCGCTGCTGCTCATGGCGTTCTTGTGCTCCGGACTGATCACGCTGCTGTTCCGCTTGCGGGACCGCCTGCTATCCTGGCAGAAAGGCCTGGTGCGATGGTAGCGGCGACCGCAAGCGATCATGCGGTCCGCGGATCGACGCTCACGATCCGCGAGGTGAGCCATCGCTTCGATCTCGAAGGGCAGCCCCTGCCGGTATTGGACCGCATCAGCCTGCAGGTCGGCCGCGGCGAATTTGTCGCTCTCCTGGGACCGAGCGGGTGCGGAAAATCGACTTTGCTGCGGCTGGTCGCGGGGCTCGACACTCCAACGGCCGGCTCCCTGCTAGCGGAAGGACGGGAGATCGAAGCACCCGATCCGTCGCGGGTCGTCGTTTTTCAAGACCCCACGCTTTATCCATGGCGGACGGTGTGGAGCAACGTTGCGCTCGGCCTGGAAGCCCGCGGGTTGCTGCGCACCCATCGCGGACGTGTCGAAAACGCCTTGCGCCTGGTGGGGCTCACGAACTTCGCCAATGCCTACCCCCACCAGCTTTCCGGCGGCATGGCGCAACGCGCGGCTCTGGCGCGTGCGCTTGTCAACGACCCGAAGCTGCTCATTCTCGACGAACCTTTGGGCCAGCTCGACTCGCTGACCCGCATCGCGATGCAGGCGGAACTTGTGTCACTTTGGCAGCGCTCGAGCTTCACGGCGCTGCTGGTCACGCACGATGTCGAGGAGGCGCTCTTGCTCGCCGGCCGCGTCATCGTGCTGACCGACCGACCTGCACGGATCAAGGCCGAAATCGTCAACAGCCAGCCCTATCCCCGCCACCGGGGCGATCCGCACTTCGTTGAGCTTCGTCGCGACGTGTTCGAGCATCTCGGCCTCGATGAGGCATGGTAGCCGTCGCGTCGCGTGGGCCTGCCATCTCGGCGGGAACACGCATATGTCATCTCCTCGATCGGCAACACCCGTGTTCCCAACAAGACTGACGCGAAGTTCCGTATTCCGAATTCGTTAGGAACGAAGGCGCGCGCCCGGCGTCACACGGTCGTTCATCCCTGTGAAGGACACGCGATCATGGTACGCGAAGGCCCAGCCGAATCATCGTAGCCCGACGTCGCCGAGACGACGGAGGGCAGACAGGCTCGCCCCTAGGCATGCTGTTCACGGCGCTGGTCGGAGCCGCGGCCATCGTCATTGCGATCTATTTTGTCGCAACATAGGCCGAGCCAACGGTGACGTTCAGCGCGCGAACGCCGTCACGCGTCTGACGCTCTGTGATACTCGTTGCGCTGCAGAACGGCGAAGCCGAACCACCCCCAGTAGATGCAGTGGCGTTGAATGAGGCCTTCGTCGTTGAGGTCCATCGCCTCAACGAAATCCATCTGCTCTCCGCTGCCTGCAACATGGCCAACATCCAGGTGCGGCGGTTGCCCGTGCTCAATCGCGACAAGCGGCTGGTCGGAATCATCGCGCTCGGCGATATCGCCGTGTGCAGGCCAGGCGACGGTGCCGCGGAGGCGCTGCACGGAATCTCGCGAGCAGGCGGACAGCATGCGGGCGCGATCACCGGGTGAAGACAGTTCGTTCGCCCTGCTCAACTTTCTTATGTGACCTAGATCATAGGCTGTGTCAGTTGAGCGGATGACATTAGGCGATCGGTTGAGCATTCGCTCGCCTTGCCGCGCCCGACGGGCGTTTCGTCCCTAGACTTGGCCGATCGCTTCAAGCGGTCGGCCCTTTCGTCATGCAGGCGCCCCTAGCGCTTCGGCCTGGGCAGCACGATCCTGCCCTGTGAAGCAATGCCACCCCATTTGGCGGTCCAACCGACTTTCGCTGAAGGTCGCTCGGCGCCTTTTTGACCGCGAGCACCCTGCAGGGCAAACAGGGCGCCTTGAGGATCGGCACATCGCGCTATCCAGCAACCATCAGGCAATTCGATCGGACCCTGGAGAATCCGGCCTCCACCACTATTGACGCGCTGGGCCGCCGCGCCGATGTCGTCGACATTGAAGTAATAGAGCCAGCACGGCTGCGATACGCTCGGAAGCTTGGTGAGCATCCCGCCGATCATCTGGCCGGCCGCCGAAAACAATTCATACAGGTCTGCCGGATCGGTTTCGCCGTAGGCCTTCTGCCAGCCGAAGAGCTGGCCATAAAAGTCAAAGACCTTGTTTCGGTCTTCAGCCAGCAACTCATGCCAGCCTACGCGCCCAGGCTGGTCCAACCCGCCGGGTTGCCGCTGGCCGTATGTCAGTCCGGTGACCAGCGCAAACGTCGCTCCTTGCGGATCGGCGACCACTGCAATTCGGCCGATATTGCTGTCGGTCTGCGATACCAGAATGGCGCCCCCAAGACGGCGAATCTGCGCGGCCTTCGTATCCATGTCATCGACGGAGACGTAGCCGACCCACCTCGGTGTCGCCCCCAATTGCTGTCCCTCTTCCGGCAGTTCCATGAGACCACCGACCGGAGAGTCGCCGGCGGTAACCACGGTGTAAGCGAACCCTGCGGTAGAGGCGTCCTTCACGTCCCAGCCGACAACCTTGCCATAGAAGGCGCTGGCTGCCACGACGTCGGTGGTCATGAGTTCGTACCAGGCGAAGTGTCCGGGTTGATCGACCAAGCCAGTTTCTCCGTTCAGGCGGGAGACAATTGCGGCACTGCATCAGTCGCGCACTGAAGCCCGCAGCGCAGGCGGGACGAGGGATCAAAGGCGAACCCGTTCATGAAGATGAATACAATCTGAACGAGCGCGCTACTGCATTTTGGTATGTTCGTGAATCTTGCCTGCCCTCTCCGCTCGGCGTAGACTTTCATCCCATGGATATCCTTCCTGCAACCTTCGGAGGATGCGACCATGCAGCGGGTGAAGCAAGCGTCGAAAAAGAAGCGCGTAGCCAAGGCCGCCGTGCCGGCGTTGGGAGCCGCCGGACTAACTTTTTCGCTCGCCGGCAGCGCATCAGCAGCAGCCGTACCAACAGGCGACATTCAGCAGAGATCGCACTTTTCACCAGGGCATGCGATCACCCTCGGTGAAGAGGAAATGACTGACGTCAGCCTCGCCACCTTCCATCTCTTCGACAAGGAAGACGCCAGCAGTCGCATACAAGTTGCTTGGCGCGGATGCGGCGGTTGTCGCGGTTGCCGCGGTTGCAGAGGCTGCGGCTGCAGAGGTTGCCGATGCGGCGTCGGTTGTCGATGTGCCGGATGTGCCGTGGTAGGTTGCGCCGTAGTATCCTGCGCGGGCTGCTGTGCATCGTGGGGCCGCTGCCGCTGGTGCTAGGCGACGCGCTGTTCGATCGTGTATCGGCAAGCCTCTTGTTGGCCGGGCTCGGAAGCGACCCGGCCGCTTTCTCGTTTTGGTCGCAACGCTCGCAGTAACTGCGGTGGGCGGCTTGCCGGGGACGAGCGGGTGTGTTCCAAATCAATCGAAGATTTCCTGTGGGCGAGCGAACGGCTCGTTGCGCACTGGCGATCTGAGATGATGGACAACAAGATCCGCGTGCTGACCCGATGACAGCCAATCGCAAGAGCCGCGTTGCGAGGCAGACCCGCAAGGACATCTTGCGGTTCGCACCGAATTACACCGCCTACGCACTTCCTCCCGATGCGGTCTGCCTCTATTCCGAGGATCGCAAGTACTTCCTGCACGGCGAGCTCTATTGTGCGCTGGCCGCTGCAATCGGAAGCAACGGAAGCGCGGTTTCGGAAATCATCCGCCAGCTTTCAAGAAGCTTTCCGACGAACAAGATCGAGGAAGCGATCGGGCGGCTGGTCGAACGCCGCTATGCCACCACGGCAGCATCGCCCGCATTCACGGGCGCGGTCGCCGGCTATTGGGCGAGCCTCGGCCTGCCTCCCGAGGTCGCGGAACAGAATCTGCGCGATTGCCCCGTGCGGGTGCAATCGATCGACGTTAAAGGCGCCAAGGATCTGAGCGCGGCTTTGAGCAAACTCGGCGTTCAAATCGCCAAGCGCTCGCCTGCACTCACGATCACGCTGGTGAACGACTATCTTGACCGGCGGTTGGCTGAGATGAACCGCGAGCGCGTGGCGGATGGGACGCCCTGGATCCTCGTGCAACCGTCAGGCGTATTTCCGCTGGTAGGCCCCTTCTTCAAACCGGGCGAGAGCGCCTGCTGGACTTGCCTGTTCGATCGCATGATACGCAATCGGGAAATCAAGGGATTTCTCGACCGCGGACTGGCGCAGCCGGTCGCCATATCGCCGCTGGTCCACGACACCGTTGGACAGACCGCTGTCCACTTTGCTGCCGTCGAGATCGCGAAAGCGATTGCCTCGGGTTTTCGCACCGACCTGCGCGATCACATTGCAAGCTTCGACCTGACTGGCGCGGTCATCGCCAAGCACTATGTCGTGCGTCGCCCGCAATGTCCCACTTGCGGCAGCAAGAAGCTGCAGAGTCCGCGCCGGGCGGCGACGTCGATCGAGATTGCCGAGGGCCGAAAGCTCATCATGACCAGCGGCGGATATCGCACCGTGACGTCTCGAGCCACCGTGGCGCGCTTCCGCAAACATGTGAGTCCGTTGACCGGCGTGGTCTCGCGGCTTGAGCGGATCGAGGCCGATCTGCCGATGAACACCAATTTTTTCGCTCACCACAATTTCTCTGCGCCGGCCTTGAGCGTCGACGAGCTGAGGTCGGGACTGAGCGGCGGCAGCTTCGGCAAGGGCTCCACAGCCGAGCAGGGCGAAGCCAGCGCACTGATGGAGGCGATTGAGCGCTACTCGGGGATTTTCCAGGGTGACGAGATCAGGACGAAGCGCCGCTTTACCGA
This sequence comes from Bradyrhizobium sp. UFLA05-153, assembly GCF_054185185.1. NCBI lineage: Bacteria > Pseudomonadati > Pseudomonadota > Alphaproteobacteria > Hyphomicrobiales > Nitrobacteraceae > Bradyrhizobium > Bradyrhizobium sp. UFLA05-153. Next base: position 28,390 of record NZ_JBBIAM010000013.1, on the reverse strand, counting down.
TTTCGCTCCTGGTCAGGCCCTTCTTCCCAACGATGTCCAGCTTTTCAGCGACATGCAGTTTCAAAATCGGCATTCGCTGCAGCCGGACGATTCACACCCGGTTCCTGAGCCGCTCGATCCGTCGACCAGGACCGAGTGGTCGCCGGTCTGGTCGTTACGCGACAAGCGTTTCAAATATCTTCCGACCGGCTTGCTGTACTTCTTCTATGGCGGCTTCCACACGGATTCCAATGGATGCGCAGCCGGCAACACCCGCGAGGAAGCCATCGTGCAGGGCTTCCTCGAACTGGTCGAGCGCGATGCCTACGCTATCTGGTGGTACAACCGGCTGCAGCGTGCCGAGGTCGACCTCACGCAATTCGACGATTCCTATGTCCGGGATCTGCAAGCCCAGTTTGCCGATGCGGGACGCAGGCTTTGGGTGCTCGACATCACCAGCGATCTCGGCATTCCTTCTTACGTGGCGATCATGCACTGGATGCAGAACGGACACGAAAATATCGAGTTCGGCTCCGGCTCGCATTTCGATCGCCGCATAGCCCTGCTGCGTTCCCTGACCGAACTGACCCAGTTCATGTCAATTGGCATGATGGGCGGCGGAAGTGGCGAGAAGCCGACGCTTGACGGTGTCACGCCGCTGCGGCTGGACGATTATCCGTTTCTTATCCCCAGCGACAATCCGATCGTCCCGCCGGCACCGAGCCTCAAGGTTCACGACAATACGAGCGACCAGGTCAATGCCTGCATCGATATCGCGACCGGCGCAGGATACGATTTCCTCGTGCTCGACCAGACGCGGCCCGACGTCGAGGTCCCCGTCGTCAGGGTGCTCGTTCCGGGCTTGCGGCATTTCTATCGCCGCCTCGCGCCCGGCCGGCTGTACGACGTTCCGGTGAAGCTTCGGTTGCTGGATCGCCCGCGACTGGAAAACGAACTTACTCCGTTCCTTCCACACACCTGAAGGTTGGCATCGTTGCGCAACTTGCGGAAAAAGCCGGCCAGGAAGATCGCACCAGTCATCACCGCCCGAGTGAACGGTCGTTTTTCCCTTCACATGCAGGCAGACGGAAGCATCGCCGCCGCCTTGAGCGGCTATTCGGTCAATCTGGGACAGTTCAGCGCGGCGGCGATCGACCGTGCGGGACACCTCGCCACCGGCCTGCCGCTCGCCTCCTTTGCCGGCAAAGGAGTCGTCGCGAGGCAGGTTCATGCCCTGGTGCAGCGACTGGCGCGGCACGGACTTCTCGAATACCGCCTATCCTCTCCGCGTGACGAGCAGGACCTCGTAATCATCGAGCCGCAGGTCTCCGAGTACTGGCCGCAACGCGCAAAGCTTGGGAACGATGATACCGTCGTGCTGTCGCGCTTTGCTTATCTGCACCGGCACGGCAACGAGATGGTCCTGGAATCGCCGCGCGCCGGCGCGCTGTTTCGGATTTGCGATCCCGCCATTGCCGCCACCATCGCTGCCCTTTCACGGCCGCAAAAGATCAGCAAGCTTCGCCGCCATGTGGCCTTCCCGAACCTCGATCTGCTCGGACTGCTGCTCGACGGCCAGCTGCTGATCAAGCTCAATGGGAAAGACGGCGACGGCCTTCGGGTGGGTGAAGGTGACGGCGATCTTGTTCTTTGGGATTTCCACGATCTCGTGTTTCACACGCGGAGCACGGAGGGCCGGCATGCCAATCCGGTTGGCGGCACGTTCGCCTATGCGGGCGTCGTTCCACCGCTGCCGGCAGTGCGTCCGCCTTGGCCCGGCAAGAAGATTGACCTCCGCAAATTTTCCACGCCGAAGCCGAACTCGCCCTTCGCGGAGCTGTTGCGCGAACGCCATTCGACGCGGGATTTCGATGACGAGCATCCGCTGACGCTCGCCGAGCTGGCGCAATTTCTCGAAACCACAGCCCGCGTGCTGTCGGAATGGAAGAGCGGCGCGAATTTGGACGGCGGTCCCGAAGTTACCTACAGCACAAGACCCTATCCCGCAGCAGGCAGCGCCTACGAGCTGGAATTGTACCTTGCGGTTTCCAACTGTGAGGGGCTTGCACGCGGATTTTACCACTACGACGCGGGCGGCCATGCCTTGGCAGCGATCGATGCCTCCCCCCAAGACCTCCAGGCGCTCTCTGCGGCGGCCGTATTTGCCATGGACGCGCCCGGTCCGCCGCAGGTCCTGATCACCATTGCCGCGCGCTTTGGGCGAATCTCCTGGAAATACAGTTCAATCGCATACTCGCTGATCCTGAAGGACGTCGGCGCCCTGATTCAAACCTTCTATCTCGCCGCGACTGATATGGGCCTTGGCGGCTGCGCCATTGGCACCACCAATATCGATCTCTTTGCAAAAATGACGAAGCTTGACTTTCACGTCGAGAGTCCAGTCGGCCAATTCGCGCTCGGACGGGTAAAGAAGCCGCTGGCGGCGGCTTGAGCGTTGATAGTGTCCGCCGCCCAAGATCCGCGTCCTCAACGAAGCGCCTCATCAGTTTCCCAATGAGTCACGGGAGAATCGTAGCAGCACCACCGCATTTTCACACCGCCAGGGTCAGAAGCTGGCCCTAGCCAAGGCGTCGTCCATGTCCGCTTTGGGCCAGAGCAGACATGACGTTGCTTGGGCCACCCCGCTTCCGGATCTTCTTTGAAGACCCGGAGCACCATACGGAATAGCGGGGCTGTCTTTCCCGCAGTTGGCACTGTCTCCCCAATCGTGTAACGCCACCGAAAACCCTTGCCGGGACGGGACGCTCATGACTGCGGTGGCCACGGAGGAAACGGGAGTTGGCACCCGCGCGCTGATCTTTGCGCTGATCGCGCTCGCCTGCGGACACATGCTCTCGACCTTGCTGCGCACCATCCCGGCTGTCAGCCTCGATCTGATGGCGGCGGATTTCCGCGTCAACCCGCAGGCGCTGGCCAGTCTCACCTCGGTCTATCATTTCGCCTTTGCCGCAGCGCAAATCCCGGTCGGCGCGGCGATGGATCGCTTTGGCGTGCGCCCGGTGTCGCTCAGCCTGCTTGGTGGAACCGTGCTCGGTGCCACAGCTTCCGGCTTTGCGACAGGGCCGAAAAGTTTCGCGTTCGGGCAATTGCTGCTGGGCATTGCCACCTCCGGCATGCTGATGTGCCCGATGACGCTCGCTGCGAAGCAATTGTCGGCGGCGCGGTTCGGCCTGTGGTCGGGCGCGATTCTCTCGATCGGCAATATCGGCATGCTGCTGTCGTCGAGCCCGCTCGCCTTCGTGGTCGATCATTACGGCTGGCGCGCCGGATTCTGGATCTCTGGGCTGGCCGGCATCCTGGTGGCGCTCGCCGTTTTCGCGCTGGTGCCGAACCAGCCCGCCGAGCACAAGGACGATTCCTCGCCCCTGTCGCAGATGATCGAGGTGCTGCGGCTCGGGTTCTCACGCCCCTTGCGTGGCCTGATCGCGCTCGCGCTGGTGTCGCTTGCGACCTCGCTGGTGCTGCGGGGCCTGTGGGGCGGGCCGTGGCTGATGGAGATCAAGGGCTTGTCGCGGGTCGAGGCCGGAAACCAGCTCGGCGCGTTCACGATCGCGATGATCGTCGGCCCGCTTTGCATCGGCATCGTCGATCGCAGGCTCGGTCGCCGCCGCGAGCTGGTCGCCGGCGCACACCTCGTCGCGGCATTCCTGCTCGCGCTGATGGCGTTCGGCGCGCCGCACTACGCGGTCTCTCTGCTGCTCGGCGTTCCCGTCATGCCGCCGCAATACGACCTCGTACTGTTCGTGCTCATCGGCCTTGCAACCTCCGCGCAGCCGCTGCTGTTCGGCATGTCACGGCAACTGGTCGACGCGCAAGTTGCCGGCAAGGCACTCGCCGCGGTGAACCTCGCCTTCTTCCTCGGCACGGCCCTGATGCAGTCGACCACCGGCGCGGTGGCGGCGCTCGCAGGGCTGCCGGCGGTGCTGCTGTTCATGGCCGCGGCACTGCTGATCGGCACGCTGATTTTCCTGGCCTATACGTCGCCGAGCCCATCATCGCCGCGCATGAGTTGATGGGAACGCCGCGGCTTTCGCGCTCGGCGGCCCGCGATCGAAACAACGCGCGCGCGGCGAAACTACGTTCCGGTCGAGCGTCGCAACAGCCGTCGTCGGTTGAATAAATCTGACGCACAACTCTTGCGAAAGCGGGCTTGCATATTTCGGCGAGACGAATTGTCGCGGGCGTTCGAAATACGCGGCTGCATGTGAATTCGCTCACAATGAACCCCGCGGCAGCGAGCTAAAGTCGTTGACGGAAGTCGGCTTGCGAAATTTTCTGCGCAGGAGATTTCCATCACGAAGCTGTTCTGGATCGGAGCTATCGCGGTTGCCTTCGACGTAACCGTTGCAGCAGCTGCGCCTACCTCCGCCAGATAGAAGTGTTGGCTGCGCGCTCTCAATTAATAGCGAAGCCAACCATGTTGCGGTCACAGGCGATTTTGAAGACTGCCCGCTAGCGATGCGGCGGCGATGATGCGCGTGCCGGCAGTTGGGTATCCGGAGATTGCGCCATGAGCACGACCTACAATGCAGCGCGGTTGGACAGGCGGCTCGCTTCTGCCCGGCGCGTCGTCCGCTTTCTCGAAAGATATTGGGAGGCGTTTCAAGAGCGGCGCAAACGCGCGCGACTGCAGGCCGCCTTGTCCGATCTGGGCGACAGGGAGTTGATCGACATCGGCATTTCGCGTGGGGAGATCGACTACGTCGCCTCGAACCCCAATATCGACCCGCGCGGCGTCCGATCGATCCCGCCAACGATGGTCTGACGTCCGCAGCCTACGGGGCGCGAGATCGCCCCCGTCTTGTGTAGCTGATGGAACATCGAGCTCTTCGCGCTGCTGCCTTTCGGGCTCCGGCGAGTTCCTGCAACGACGGCATTGCCGGGCGGCGCCCGGCAGCCTAGCCTGCAAGGAAAACGCCGGGATGGAAGCATGGCACGCATCGCAACGACCGAGACCGGGCTCTACCGGATCCCCCTCCCCGTCACCCTTTCCGACAGCACGCATGGCGAGATCAGAGCGTTCGAGCTCATCATCTGCCGCGTGCGCGATGCCGATGGCGCGGAAGGAACAGGCTACACCTACACCGTCGGCCGGAATGGCGGCGCAATCACCGATATCCTGAAACGCGAAATCCCTGAGCTGATCGAAGGCTTTGAGGCCGACGATACCGAAGCGATCTGGCATCACGTCTGGTGGGGCCTGCATTATGGCGGACGCGGCGGCGCCGCGGTGCTCGCGCTTTCCGCGCTCGACATCGCGCTGTGGGACCTGAAGGCGCGCCGCGCGGACCTGCCGCTGTTCCGCCTGCTCGGCGGTTTCGATGCAAGCGTGCCCTGTTATGCCGGCGGCATCGACCTTGATCTTTCCGTCGAAGCGCTTCTCAAGCAGACCGACGATAATCTCGCCAAGGGCTATCGCGCCATCAAGATGAAGGTCGGCCGGCCCGATCTCAAATCCGACGTCGCGCGCGTCGCGGCGATGCGAAAACATCTCGGCGACGGCTTTCCCTTGATGGCAGATGCCAACATGAAATGGAGCGTCGAGGAGGCGATCCGCGCCGCCCGCGCATTGCAGCCGTTCGATCTCACCTGGCTCGAGGAGCCGATCATTCCCGACGACGTCGCCGGTCATGCCCGCATCCTTAAGTCCGGCGGCGTGCCGATCGCGGCCGGCGAAAATCTGCGCTCGCTGTGGGAGTTCAAGAACTACATCGCCGCGGGCGCGGTGTCCTATCCCGAGCCCGACGTCACCAATTGCGGCGGCGTCACCGCCTTCATGAAGATCGCGCGGCTCGCCGAGGCCTTCAACCTGCCCGTCACCAGCCATGGCGCGCACGACATCACCGTGCACCTGCTCGCGGCCTGCCCGAACCGCTCCTATCTCGAGGCGCATGGTTTCGGGCTCGATCGCTATATCGAGCACCCGCTGGTGCTCGACCGCGGCATGGCGCTGGCGCCAGCGCGCCCCGGACACGGCATCGGCTTCGACTGGAAGAGGCTGGCACAGCTTTCGCCGTAGTGGAAAGCGTTTTGTTGCACGCGAGGCATTCCGGCGTGCGGGGATGTGCAGATGAGAGATTCGGTTATGGTGGCGGTGCCGGCACCATCCGAAAGACACCTGCCTTGACACCTGAGCTTCACCAGAAACTGACCGCGTGGCGCCAGCATCTGCATGCCCATCCCGAGCTGTCCCTGCAGGAGAAGGCGACATCGGCCTTCGTGCAGGACAGGCTTGCCGAGCTCGGCATTCCCTTCGAAGCCGGCATCGGCGGCCACGGCATCGTCGCGACGCTGACGCGCGGATCGGCGCGAGGCCGCGTCGGCTTGCGCGCCGACATGGATGCGCTGCCGATCCGTGAGGAGACGGGGCTTGCCTACGCCTCACGCCATCAAGGCGTCATGCATGCCTGCGGACATGACGGCCACACCGCATCCCTGCTTGGCGCTGCGGCGCTGCTCGCGGCCGATACAAGCTGGAGCGGCACGGTCGATTTCATCTTCCAGCCGGCCGAGGAGGGTTTTGGCGGCTCGCGCGCGATGGTCGCAGACGGCCTGTTCGAGCGCTTTCCGATGACGCGGATTTTCGGCTTCCACAACTGGCCGGGGCTGGACGCCGGCACCATCGCGATCCACGACGGCGTCGTCATGGCGTCCGGCGGACGCGTCACGCTCACGATCGAGGGACACGCGGGCCACGCCGGCATGCCGCATCTGACGCGCGATCCGGTTGTTGCCGCCGGCCATCTGATCGTTGCGCTGCAATCGATCGTCGCGCGCCATGTCGATCCGCTCGACACCGCCGTGCTGTCGCTGTGCGCGATCGAGGGCGGCACGGCGGCGAACCAGATCGCCGGACGCGTGGTGATCCGCGGCACGCTGCGCCATCATCGCGGCGCGGTGCGCGATATCATCGTCGAAGGCATCGAGCGGACCTGCGCCGGCATCGCGACGAGCTTTGGTGTCAAGGTCACACCCGACATCGCCTTGGGCGTGGGCACGGTCGTCAATACGCCGGCGGAGGCGGGTCTTGCGCGGATCGCCGCGGAGAAGGCGCGGGCACCGCTGCGCCACGACCTCGCCCCCAGCATGGCCGGCGAGGATTTCGCCTTCTACCTGCAACATTGCCCTGGCGCCTTCGTCTGGATTGGCAACGGGCCCTTGCGCGACGGCGCCGAGCTTCACGGCCCGCGCTATGATTTCAACGATGCGATCTTGCCGGTGGCATCAAGCTGGATGGCCGAAGTCGCCAAGACGGCGCTGGCTTCGAATTAGCCATCGACGGCTGACCGTATGCGTTCGCTGAATTGTTTGAGCATGATCTCCACCCAAACGCGTTCCGCATTAGTCGCGAGGGAAAACCGCTTCACACTTTTCGCTAACGCGGCCCTCCGAGTTCGGGTCATGTTCTAAATGATGCCACCTTGCCGAAGCGCTGCAATCGCAGCCTCATCGTAGCCGAGTTCGGCCAGCACGAGATCGGTATGCTCGCCGAGCGTCGGCGGGCGCGTTGCAATTTCACCCGGCGTTTCCGACAGCCGGACGGCAGCGCGTGTCACCGGTGCGGGCTTCGGCAAGCCTGGATAGTCGACATCCTGCATGAATCCGGCGGCCCGGATGTGCGGATGATCCAACGCCTGTTGCGGGCTCAGGACGGGCCCGGCCGGAATCATCGCACGTCCCAGCGTGTCGACAGCCTCCTGCGTGGTGCGCTCGGCGCACCAGCGCGCCATCCGCTCACTGATGACAGGGCCGTTATTGCCGCGGCTGATATCGTCGGCAAAGCGCGGATCGCCGAGCCATTGCTCCTCCTCACCCATCAGCTTGGCCCAGCGTTTGAATAGCGGATGACCCGTGACCTGGCACAGCACCCAGCCGTCCTTGGTGCGGTAGATGTCGGCTGGAGCTGCGGTCTGGCCGAGATTGCCGGTCGGAACGCGATTGACTGATATCACGGCCTGCTCGATCAGCGTGGCATTGGTGAAGGACAGCGCGGTTGCAAGCAACGCACCCTCGACGATCTGCCCGCGTCCGGATTTGCCGCGCTCGATCAGTGCGGCAAGTGTCCCGAACGCGCAGTGCAACGCAGTTCCGAAATCGACCCAGTTCACCGCGGCCCGGTAAGGGGGATCGCCGGCGCCCGTCATGTACACCGAGCCCGACATGACCTGGCCGACACCGTCGAAGCCGACGCGGTCGGACCAGGGTCCCGGCCCGCCGAACGCAGTTGCCGTCGTCAGGATGATGTCCGGCTTGATCGCCTTCAACGAGTCGTAGTCGAGCTTCATCGCGCGCAGAGTCTGTGGAGGCAGGTTGGCGACGACCACGTCGGTGCTCGCAACCAGGCGGCGCATCACCTCCTGCCCTTCCGGCTTCATCGGATCCAGCGTGATGCATTTCTTGTTGCGGTTGACCTGCAGAAACAGCGCGCCTTCACCGCCTTCGCCGACCGGTGCCACGAAGCGATCCTCGCTGCCGTCGCGCTTTTCCACGCGGATGACCTCGGCGCCGAATTCGGCCAGCAACGTTGCGCAATACGGCCCCGCGATATAGCGCCCGAAATCGAGAACGCGCACGCCCTCCAGAACTCCCCCCATCGATGCCTTCCCGTGTCGTTTTTTGCCCTATGTTTTGCCAGATTACAGGGACTGGCTGCCGCGGCAAGGTGGCAACCAGCATCGTGCTTGCCCGCAGATGTGATCGGCTAACGGTTTCGGCTGACGGAACTTCTGCTCTAGTATGGCCAGTCCGTCATCGTACCCAGAGCCGTATCCATGCCTCAACAATTCGATCGATCCGCTGAAGATCTCGGCAACGCGGTCCATCTCGAGCACGTCAACGTCCAGGTCCCGGATCAGCGCCTCGCCACCTTGTTTTATGTCGCGGGGCTCGGGCTCACCCGCGATCCTTATCTGATGGTGTCCGACACCAACATGTGGATCAATGCCGGTCAGAGCCAGTTTCACCTGCCGAGCGGCAAGCCGCAGGTGCTGCGCGGTCATATCGGGCTGGTCATCGCGGGCCGTGAAGCGCTGCTACAGCGGTTGGCAGCGGTCGCCAAAAAGCTCGAGGGCACGGCGTTCGCGTTCACCGAGCACAATGATTATGTCGAGGCGACCTGTCCGTGGGGCAATCGCCTGCGCTGCCATGAACCGGACGCCGCGCGCTTCGGGCGCATCGCTCTCGGCATTCCCTATGTCGAATTTGAGGTGCCGGCAGGATCTGCCCCTGGAATTTGCGCCTTCTATCCCGAGATCATGGGCATGCCCGCCGAGCTCAGGAACGGCGACGGCCAGGTCGCCGCCGTGAAGACGGGCCGCGGCCAGCACCTCCTTTTCCGCGAGACCGATCGGCCCCAGCCGGATTATGACGGCCACCATGTGCAGATGTACATCACCGATTTCTCCGGCCCCTACCGGAGGCTATCGGCACGCAATCTGATCTCCCGCGAGGACAATCAATACCAGTATCGGTTTTGCGACATCGTCGATCTCGACAGCGGCAAGCATCTCTTCACGGTCGAGCACGAGGTGCGCAGCGCGACCCACCCGATGTTCATGCGGCCGATGGTCAATCGCAATCCGGCGCTGACCAACCGCAACTACGCGTCCGGCCACGATCAATCGCTCTGGGCGATGGGACCGGACCAATACGAGGGATAGGGCGCAAGAGGCATTGCGCTCTGGCAAAGGCCGGCTCGGCCGTTCCCTCGATTGCATCTTCAGAAGGATGATGTCCGCGCGTGGAGGCTACCCGTAAATTTCCCAGGTGTTGGCCACTGGGCTCACTGGTTAACTGGTGCCGGTCGAGCGCAGCACCATGAAAACACCGAAGCCAAAGCAATGGACCGAGCAGGAAGTCCGACAATTGGTCAGGCTCGCCCGGCAGGGAGTTGGCGCATCGAAGATTGCCGCCGCACTGGGCCGTCACGCCGGCTCGGTGAGGCGGATGGCGCGGACGGTGGGAATACTGTTGAAGAAGTAGCCGTCGTGGGCACGCACCAAAGGTCTGGATGGCTGCGCCGCAACTTTGCGGTCGTCCGTCGAAGCCATTCGACACCCGAACGGCACCGATCTGCTGCAGCGCAATGCGCGGCGTCGGCCACGACTAACCCTTTATATCCATCGCTTTCTCACCGCAAAGGCTCAAAGTTCTCGGCATCACGCGAAGCCAAATCTTCCTGGCGGAGACCCCATGAGTCGCTCACCCTCTATCGTGCCGCACGCGCCGGTCAACCATGACGTCTATCTTGTGCTTGAAGACTTCGGCGGCCGGCTCGGGTGTGCCTGGTGTGAGACTGCCGAGGAGGACGCAAATCGCACCACGCTGATGCGGCACCTGGTCGAGGGCCAATACGAACATCCCGTCCGCATCGTTGCCTTCAATCCGATGGAGGGATGGTCGCGCGATGTGACCGCCGACGTCGCTGATGAGATTCGCCGCCGATTCGTCGAACTCGACGACGTGGCGCCAGCTCTGCTGGAGTTTCTCGACAGAGCAGCCGGCCACTGATTCCCACCTTCACGAACTCGTCAAACAAGACGCCTGCTTGGGGACTTCCTCAAGAGCGATGGGGCGCTATACTACCCCGATTGCAGTATCATTTTCTTGTACGGGGACGACGATGTTGGACGATGATTTTAACAAGCAGCGTGCGAAGATATTGCGAGATCTCGCCGAGCACTGATCCCTTTATCAAAAGGCGTCTTCTGAGGTTGGTGGAGCGCTACGAACCCAAGCGACGGGCCGCGCCAATTGACCAACAATTTCAAGGCAGGCTTCAGCGGGGCATCGAAAATCGCGACATCACCTCTGACTGATTCTTGAGTCCATCTCTTTGAAGCCGGTCAAAAAAGAACTGGCGTTCGAGAGCGAGAGGGTAGAAACTCTCCTCAACCAGCATCACGTCAGCCGTAAATTGGAAAATCGCGATTTCGCCAACGCGGGAGCAGCGTCATGCGATACGCTTTTGGGCAGACAGTTTCTCTTCAGGATCAGCTCTCGAAAGTCGCGCAAGAGAGCCGTGAGCAGGCGAAGACGATGCCTGCCGGCAAGGAGAGAGAAGAGCTTCAGAGGAAGGCCAGCCAAGCCGACACGGCGGCCCACATCGATGAGTGGGTCAATTCTCCCGGGCTCCGGCCCCCAACTTAGTCAGACCAGATCAGACAGTCGCCTAGGGCTTATCAAGGCTGGTTGTTCGGCGGCCTTTCAATGAACCTGCGACTGCCGTTGAGAAGCTCAAGGTTGGCGACAACCGGATTACCTGGATCGAGCGAATAGGCCTTGTCAAACTTCCGTCGCGCCGCGTTCAGATTTCCGCGCTGCGTGAATGAGTATCCCCCTCCGGCGCAGGTTCAACCGGTCGCGGAAACCACTGATAGCTTTCGATCGTCATTGAATTCATTGGGAAAAATTGGGTTCGTTTCGCCAAATTATTATTGCTCCTGTTCATCCCTCGAAACAAAGGCGGATGGCTCGGTCCCGCCATGCGAGTGCTCGATACTCATACCGGTCGAGCAGGCGAATAAGCTGGACCGCACGCTCAATTGGCCCAGCGCCATCCGCGTCTTGCGCCGATCGACCAGACGACGGGGGAACAGTGCCACCGTCAACATGGCTTGCGAGCGCTTTCGTAACGAGGGCGGTTGAAATTGATCTGGCTCTGAGCACTTCCTGCTGTGCCTGCGCGATCGATCGGGCGTGAGAGAGATTAATCTTGCCGCCGGTCGATTCGACGATTTCACGCGCCTGCTGTTCCACCCTTGCGATCCATTCGGGGTCGATCGGGCTCTGTCCAGCCAACCCGTGAAGGTAGGCGTTCTGACTTGCGCGGCGTTTGCCGCCGCGCGATTTCGGCCCAGTACTCTTTTTGGCGTTCGCGCGGTTAGCCGCGATCTGTCGTTCAGTGGCCACGCCTGTCCTCCCCCTCCTTCATGTGTTCAATACGCGCGAGCCTATCATCTTCCTGCGAGAGATTTGTTTCCCGTTGCGATTGTCGCGCGATCATTTCCCGATAGAAGGCAAGATTCGGCAGGATCTTGTCCCGGCGCGATGCGTGCAACGCCTCCGACTGTTCGACCACTGCCAATTTGCCGCAGCAACGGGTATAGGCTTCAGCCTCGATCGCCGTTTCGTCAAGGCCATACCTCTTAAGGATTTCGATCACCTCAACCTTGGCACCGCTGTCTCCCTTGGCCCACCGCTCGACCAAGATTTGCGCGTTGCCGCTGTCACGCGCGCCCAGCTGCCGAGTGAGAAGGTCGTAGAGTGCTTCGATCAACGCCGCCTTAAAGATAGCAAAGCCAATGCGTCGCCGCTCAGAGGTTTTCCAATTATGATAACTGACGTCCTCGACGTGCATCTGCTCAATCTTGTCTCGCGGCTTGATAGCGTTCTCGAAGGCGAGATGCTCGCTTTCAAATTGTTCGGCTGACTCGGTTGGCAAAACATAGCGGCCCCGCTTCGGCAGTGCCGCTCTTTCGCGTTTCATGACTTGCTCCATTTGTACTCGCTGTGCAATTACCTGTTGGGTTCGCGCTCGATGTTTTGAGCGCCCGCGCAGGCCAACTACTTTGCAAATCCGACAATTCGGACCGGATGCGAACGATTGAAGCGTTGGGCTTCATGAAAGGAGACCCGCCGCTTTGCCGCTTTCACCTTCTCAAGGCGATCGAGCGTCTGCTCTAGTTTTCTATCGATGCGCTCCTCGAACTCGAGTTCACGTGCAAACGCATCGTCTGTGAGAACGGCCGACGATTGTTTGATCAGCACCTCGTCCGGTGGGCATCCGAAGCGAGTGGCCGCCGGGATCAACACTTTTTGGACCTCCTCTTGCAGCGCCTTGACCCACTCCTGCGGCGTCCCAAACTCCCCCTTGGGGCACTTGGCATGGAGATGATCGGCAAAATGCCCGCCCAATTGATCGAGAGTTCGCCGAATTTCTGGAAAGGAGACGGCGCCATCTATCGCATGATAGAATGCGTTAAGCGCCATCGCTTCATCATATGCCTCGTGGCCGGATTCGAATTTGGCGGCAGTTACTCTGGATGCTAAAAAGCGCTGGTACCGCCGCTTGCGCCAGATGCATTTTGCAATGGTTAGGACCAGGTCCTCTTCGAGAGGACCATCAGGCGCATGCTCGCCAGCCACCTGCCCGCGCAGAATTTCGAACTCGAGGGGATTCTCGCCTGGCAGAATGGCAAACTCGGTCTTGGGGCCGAATTTCACCTGATAGGCGCGCTCATCTTTCTTGCTGTCCAGCTTCATTTAGGACTCCACAGATTTGTCGAACACGCAGCGAGATGTCCGCTGCGTGTGCGCGTGGCCAAGTTCGAGGGCAGTGGCTGGTCGCAAGGCTTGGGAATAGGTGCCCAACTTACGACGGGCACAACAAGGACCGGTAGCCAGGAATGTGACCCTAGCAGGCTGTTGAAGAACTCAGCCGCGTTCGCAAACGAAGGCCGAATCGTCGCCATTGTGGATGTAGAAGCCGACGAGCCTGCCCGCAGTGCCGATCATAGCCCATCCGCGACCGCAGGACGGATCATTGTCGTCGTGTGCCCTTCCCATGAGAACTCGGCGCAGGCCGATCCGTCGCGGGTGCCGTAGCGCACGTCCAGGAAGCCCTTGAAAGCCCCAAAGGCGATTTCGCCATCGGACTTGCCCTGGAAGGTGAGATGCGCCTCTTCGACAAGATCGAGGAATTCGCTGTCCCAGACGTCCATTTCGACGATGCGCCAGCGGCCGACAAAGGCCTTGGCGAAGCCGGGCACCTTGGTCAGCCGGTCTCCGCGATCAACTTGGGCAGCCGCACCAGATTGTAGGCGGTGGCAGCGAAGGTAAAGGCCCATGCGACGCGATCGCGACCACGGAAGCTGGTCTTCTCTTGCCCGGCGACCGTCGTGATCCAGCCGAATGCCTCCTCGATCCGCTTGCGGATGCGCTGGCTGACGGCATAGCCGCCGTGCCGGGTCGTTCGCCCGTCAATCGCGGAGCTACGGCCGCTGGTGTTCTGCGCAACATGCGGCGTCACGTTCATCGAGCGCAGTTCGTTGACGAAGTCTTCTGCATCATAGGCTTTGTCGGCGCCAAGCGTGATCGCTGTCGGCCGGTCGGCATGAGGCTCGATCATGTGCAGCGCGGCCACCCGCTCGGCATGCCCGTCGGCCTGCGTCAGGCAGGCGTCGACCAGCAGGCCGTGGCGGTTCTCCATCAGCCCGTGCCCGATGAAGCACAACTTCGTCTCCTTGCCTTTGCCCTTGCGGTACAGCCTGGCGTCCGGATCAGTGGTCGAAGCATGGGTGTCGTTCGAGCGTTTCTGGCCATGGAAGTCCGCTTCGGCATTGCGCCCGCCGCCTTGGGCCGGCGGCTCGCCACAGCCGTCCTTCGGCTTGACACTCTTCATCGAGGCCCAGGCCTCGATCAGCGTCCCATCGACCGAGAAGTGATCGCTCGATAGAAGCTTCTTCACCTTGGACTGCGCCAGCACCGCCGCCAGGAACTTGGCCGCGATATCGCCTTCCAGCAGCCGGTCGCGGTTCTTTGAGAAAATGGTCCCAAGCTGCGTCGTCGATGCCGATTCCGACGAACCAGCGGAACAGCAGGTCGTATTCCAACCGCTCCATCAGAAGCCGCTCGGAGCGGATCGAATAAACGCCTGCAAAAGCATCGCCCGCAGCAGCTTCTCCGGCGGGATCGACGGCCGCCCAATCGGCGAATAGAGCGCGGCAAACTCGCGCTCCAGCACCGACAGCGCTTCTTCTTCCCTGCGTCACGCTTTGACTTGCGAAGGCTGCTCGCCGCCGTTCTCCCCACCCTGGCGGGCTCCAAGACGGCTCTAGCCGCTCCGTTCATGGCGGGGAAGATTGGATTCGTTTCGCACAAAGACGTCGCGGCCGGCTTTCACCGCTTGTGCTTTGGCGGCTTTCGAAGGCGCACCCCCGGCCCGCCACCGTTCTCGTCGATGAACTCGATACCGGCAGACGTTAGCGCCATCCCAATCTTTTCGGCAGTCTCAGTCCGACCACCAAGAAGCCCATCCAATGCTTCCAGGCGTTTTATAGTCGGAATTGATACATCGGCTTCTCCCGCCAAATCCTCCTGCGACCAGCCCAGCAGTGCGCGGGCGGCTTTGATCTGCCTAATCGATACTTTTAGTATTGACTTTCTTTCCATCAAGATAGATACTTTTAGTATCGAATGGACCATCCGAATGGACCATCCTTGAATTCGAAGAATTGAGGATTACAACGATGTGCGCTTTTGCCAACCCACTAAATGGCCGTCGTCATTTCATAGGGGGCTCGGATGCCCGGATCATCATGGGCGAGGACGAGGCAGCGCTCCTCCGCCTTTGGAAGGAAAAGCGGGGCGAGGTCGTGCCGGAAGATTTGTCGGGCGACCTCCTGGTCCAGCTCGGCACCGTGACAGAGCATTTGAACCGGCGCTGGTACGAAAAGAACACCGGACAGGTCGTCACGGAAGTCCAATGGCAGGTATTTCATGCCGTGCACCGCTGGATGGCGGCGACGCTCGACGGCCGGGTCGAAGCCACAGGCGCGGTGTTCGAGGCCAAATTCATGCTGCCCTGGAATTTCTCCGAAGAGGGTGCCGCCGAGAAACACATGGCCCAGCTGCAGCACAATATGTGGGTGACCGCGGCGCGCACTGCCGTGCTGTCGATCATCACCGGCGGCGGCAAATGGGTGGAGATCACCGTCCCCGCCGACCCACTCTATCAGCACCTGCTGCTAACTGCGGAAAAGAAGTTCTGGCGTTGTGTGGAAACCGGCGAACCGCCACACCTGTTCGGCATTGAGCCGCCAAGGTCGCGCCTGGAAGTGGTCCGCGTGGTCGACATGAGCGCCTCGAACTCGTGGACCGAGTTCGCGGCGATCTACCGGCGCACCCGTGAAGCCGCCGTCGAGCACGAGCGCGCCAAGAGCGAGCTCAAGGCGCTCGTACCGGAAGATGCCAAAGAGGCCTCCGGGCACGGCGTTCGGGCCAAGCGCACGAAATCCGGTGCGATCAGCTTTGAGCTGTTAGCCGGACACTAGTCGCACTTACTTCGGGAGGCATCGACATGCAGCGATCGAGCGACAGCCTCAGCCAAATCGCTGGCGCCCTCGCGAAGGCGCAGGCAGAGCTGGAAAACCCGGTAAAAGCCCTCAGCGCGATCATTGTGTCGTCCTTCCCACGGGAGGAGGCGCGGACATTCCGCTATGCCTCGCTGGCGAGCGGGCTTGAGATCGTCCGGAAATGCCTGACCAAGCACGAGATCGCCACCGTCCAGGCGACCTCGATCGAACCGGCGACCGGGCTGATCAAGCTGACCACCACGCTCCTCCACACCTCGGGGGAATGGATTGCCTCCGACTGGCCGGTGTGCCCTGTCTCCGAGACCGTCGCCCCGCATCGAATGGGCGCGGCCCTGACGTATGCGCGGCGCTACGCCCTGTTCACGCTGGTTGGTATTGCCGGGGAGGATGATCTGGACGCGCCGGATCTAGCTTCGACTAGTCCCTCGCCGGGCTCCAACAGCACGCTTGCGGACCGATCGGCCCCTCCCGTCTCCGCCTCTCCCCGACCAGCATCGACAGCGAGCTGGAGCGGACTGACCGTCGCAAGTCGCACCCGCGAACGGCGGCAGAAAGCTGTCAAGCTCACGCCCGAAGCCTCAGCGCGCCTGCGTAATCAATTGGCCGTTGAAGTTGAGCTGTTCGGGGATGCCACTTCGCTGACCGCTTGGGCCTACCGAGCCCTCCCTCTCAAGAACCAACTCTCCAGCGCGGACGCGCAGACCGTCGAGGCAGCTTTTGACGCCAAGCTCAGGCTGCTTGAGGAAGCGCAGATCGTTCCCGTTGCGAAAGAGGAGAGCCCGCTACGTACCGAAGGCGAGCCGATACGGGGACAATCGAGCGTTGACACGGTCGTCGTCCTTAGCAAGCCAGTCCGTGAGCGCGATCGCCACCATCTCAAATTTATTACCACTCAGCCCTGCCTGATTTGTGGTCGTACGCCTTCCGACGCCCATCACGTCAAATTCGCCGAGCAGCGCGCAATGGGTCGCAAGGTCAGCGACAGGTTTACCGTCCCAGTTTGCCGGCTCCATCACCGCGAACTTCATCGGCGTGGCAACGAACGGGCCTGGTGGCAACATTACCGGGTCGCGCCGTTGGATGTCGCTGCCGCACTCTGGCGGACGACGCATGCCATTGAGACCGCGGCAAGCCGTGGGATCCAGCTCGATGGGAGTACCAACGGTGGCCGGTTCAACGCGGATGCCACGCGCGGCGATCAAAAGAACGAAACGAACCCAGTTTAAGGCCGAAGACGAATGACCTCCCTTCGACAGCTCGAGTCCAACCGCCGCAATGCGCGCCTCAGCACCGGCCCAGCGACCGAGGAAGGCAAGCAGCGGTCGCGACGGAATGCGGTCCGCCATGGGCTTACCGCCGAAACGGTAATCGATGCGGTGGAAGACGCGGAAGATTACGCCGCGTTTGAGATCGCCATTACCGCGGACTTTGATGCGCAATCATCGGTCGAGCGCGAGCTCGTGCTTCGATTGGCAAGCCTGCTGTGGCGCCTGCGTCGGGCTACTACCATTGAAAGCGGGCTCTTCAAGATCCAGGCCCAACAGCTGCTCCAATTTCGACAACGCCGTCAGGCGCGTCAATGTCAACAGCAAACAATCGAGAGGCTACACTTAAATTTCGCTGCCACGGCTAGTGATGGGGCGGAGTCTCAGCAGGGTGAGGACTCCGATGCCGACGGCTCTACTTCGATCATGTCAGAGGGCGAACCTGACGACCTGACCCTCTCTTTCGTTCGCTTGTCGAACCTACCCACCTACGCGCTTGACCGCTTGAGCCGGTATGAAGCGACACTTTGGCGGCAAGCCTGTCAGATTTTGTTTGCGCTCCAATTAATGGAGCGTCGCAAGCCGTGGGAGCGAATGAGAGCTCGCATAAGATGATCGCGCGTGAGACCAGCGGCTTTTGCTTGCCCTCGCCACGGCTGCTTCCGTTTCCAGGCATGCGGGCGCGCTCACGAGAATTAAGAGGTGGGCGCTGCAAGCAGAGCGGCGAACCGCCGCTCCTGTTCGGGATCGAAATCCCGCCCCGCGGCTAGCGACCGTCAAGGTCGTCGACATGATCTCCTCCAATCTGTGGTCCAACTGCGCGGCGACTTTTCTGCGCACCCGCGCGGCCCATAGCGAGCACGAGCTGGTCAAGGCGGAGCTCAACCTGCTGCTACCCGAGATGCCAAGCAGGCCTTTGGCCACAGCATTCGTGCAAAGCGCTCCAAAACCGGCGCGACGAGCTTTGATCTCGTTGAGATGGAGGCTGTCCATGCACCAAGCCAGTGAGAGCACATCGGGCCGATTGCGGCGGGCCGGCCCGCGCGCAACCGAACTGACCGACTCGCAAAAGACTTTGACCGCTCAATTGCCCACCATTGCAGAATTGATGGCCAGTGATGCCGGTTTCAGAGGACGTTTAACGCTTCGTCGGGGTGCCTCAGGCCCGAATGCTGTCCGCATTCCCCTGTGGCAATGGAATTTCGCGCCCAAGAGTGTCGGCGCTCGCCTTGAGCAGTCATACACGAACGATCTTCGCAACCATCGACGCCTTCGAGGACAGGTTCAACGAAGGCCGGAAGAGCGGCCGGTTCACCGACGCCGGACTCCTTCAAGAAGTGGAGCAATACGCTCTATCGGTCGCAATGCCGGCGCTCCACCGAAGCCGCGAGGCCATCCGGAAGGCAACCGCCGACGTCAAGGCAATCCGCGCAACTATCACCGTGCCGCCAATCGATAAGACGGATGCGGTCTCATATCTGCGCCGGCTTGAGATCCGCGGGCATCTCGCCGCGATGCCGGAAGAGAAGCGCCGTCATTACATTTCGCAAAACCGCGAGACCCTCGATCCCGAATGGGTGCAGGCCATCATTGAGATGGCGCCTGTGATGAGCGGCGTCATGGAGGGCGATCACGCCTATTTTAGGGATCGCGAATTGCGCCGCATTCACGGCAGCGCGGTCGATGATCTCCAGAAGCTCGAGCTGGCGCTGGAAACAGCGAAGGGTGTTTCCGAGCTAAGCCGCAAGGAGATCTGCAAGGATCTTGGCGTGCTGCCAGGTTTATGCGCCCACCAGCAATAGCACCGGCCTTCCCAAGCCGCGCGAGACGAGCCGCGCCTTCGATCCTATCGAGGGCACCGCGCTATACGAGGAGACATTCAACGATATGGCGGAGATTTTTGAGAACCCGCACGATGCGCCATGGATTAAGCGCGTCAATGAAAATGGCGCAAACGTCATTCGAGTGTTTAAGCCCGGCGCAGGCTCGAGCTCTGGCCCTGGGCACTTGCGAGCGAGGACAAGGTTGAGCGCGGCATCTTCTACAAAGACTTCGTGGCCTACGAGCGGCGTGAAGCTGCGTGACGATTAACAGTTTCGCTGGCCGTGGATGTATCGGCAGCGGAGTCCACACAAAGGAACAGATGAATGAGTTACAATCTAAGCGATGCCGACAAACAGATGGTACGACACTCAGCCGGTTCTTTGAACGGCTCGGAGGTCACCAGCCTTCACGCAGTGGCCGCGCGGCTTCAGGCAGATCTCGACGTTGGCCTGATCAAGGCGGTGACCAAGAACCACGTTCGAGCTGCCGTTACGAGAGAGCTGTCACGAGGCAAATGATGGCAGCGAAACAGACTGGTTTGCTGAGATGTTGACCCCAGAGCAGCGCGCATTGGTGCGCCAATACGCACACGAGCTTAGCGGCGATGACGTGATCGCATTCGAGGGCGCGGTTCGCAACCGACTCAAGGGCTTCATGGACACCCGCATCGTGCAGACAATAACGGCTCAACCGGTCGCCGCGGCCTGCGTCCAACAGTTGGCTGAGGTTCTGCAACGAGTGCGCCGATCGTCGGCCCGCCCTTCGAACTTAGCCTGCGATCCATACGGCAGCGGCCCAGAAGGCACGTGCGAGAAAGTAAATCCAAACGCCCGTCAACGTTAGCAGGGCGCTCAACAGCAAGAATTCGAACACACGATCCTCATGCGAAGTCTCTTGATGCGGGTAATCTTGGACCCTATGAAGAGACGCCTCCATCGTCTGATCGAAGGTTGGCAACGGCGCGGTTTCTGGCATCACTCAACGCTCCAACAACGAAGTTAGCCCCGCCCGATCGAGAAACGCACCGACGCCGCGGCGCTGATTGCCGCAACTCACCGCGGCCAATCCTTGTAGAGCATGATACCGATCATGATCAGCGAGCCGATCGCGACTGCCGCCGGGCAGATAAACGGCAGCTCTTCCAGCAAGCCGATAAGAACTGCGCGGGCGCGGAAAGCCCTCTTCATATGCGCAACGCGCCAGCCTGCCGCACCCATCGGACATCTCCGTTTGGCCCCCAGCAGCAGCGGTCTCACTATTCAACGCGAAGGGATCTTCGGCTATTGCCCATTCGAATGTATCCCTAGATCAAGGTGAAGGAACCCTTGCATGTAGAACTGGATGATGCTGGCGCTAAGCTCGGCCGAGGCCGCGTCGCCGCCGCTCTTCAACTACCAACTCATCAAAACTCGCGCGCCAACGCTTTGGCAGCAAGCATCAACCTCACCAGCGGCCCCTTAGGTCTATGCACTGCCGGACCCAGTATCCATTTACCCGGATTAATTGGCAGGGGCTGGGCGGCGGCTCCTTGATGATTGGCCATCCGTTAACAGCGATATCGGTCGGGGCAGTGATGCCGCGCCAGTATACCGCGTTCGCGTCGGGAGAATTGAAGATCATCGCCGTCACAAACGACGCGATGCCAAGAAGCAATATGCGCATCATGATCGGTTCACACCCTTGGTCGGCCCCCGTTAGCGACATCGACCGCGTGAAAAAGGCCGCAGAACCCTGCCCCTATCCTGCGGCCTGTCCGGGGAAATTGAATGTAAAATATGCTGCTCGAATTCCAGCCCCGGTTAGGGCGGATGATTCCACGAATCGGCGGCGACGTTGACTCCGGAAAGCACGTTGCGAGATGGAACATCGCGGGTGTGGCCCGGACGCGACAGAATTGCTTCAGCGCTGGAGTCGCGCAAGGTGCGGTTGGCCTCGTCGCTCCATTGACTCGACGCCCACGCGCGCAACGCCGACAATGGCCAGCGCGAGCAAGATAATCCAGAGGCAGGCATTGAATACCGCCGACAGTAGCTTACGCACAGGAAGGCTCGTGCCGATCAAACGAAGCCGCCGCGCCGAATAATGCTGGCGCGACGACTTCGCCTTGGGGTGGACCCGGACGAGGGCAATGTCCGGTGAGAGAAAGCCTAGCGCTCTGGCGCGCAACAGCAATCAAGTTCTCGGATTAAGCTTGATGTCCCGACCGCGGGTTAATTCGGGAACTGCGTTGGGAAACGGTCCATTGATCCCACTTCAATTTGCGGCGGCCCCAATGCGGTTCCTTTCCCTTCGGGTTGAACGCAGGGACATAGTGTCGGTTAAGGCGCGCATGACGATTCCTCGCGGCTCGGAGTGGTGGCGAGCTACTGCAGGTCGTGGACTTGGAGATAGGCCCGCGTCGCTAGTTACTGGTCGCCCCACGCGCTCCTAGGCGGCTCGAAGCCGTTACTATTCCACCAGCTCGTGGACGTGCTCGCAGGCCGCCTCGCCTAATAGTCCTACACTGCGTAATCCGGTGCCTATGCCAGATAGTTTGGGCGGCGCGACCTAAAGGACATCTGGATCGTTATCTGCGGATTGCTGAGATGTCAGTCGGGTAAGAGCCAGCCCGGTCCGAGGCGCGCCACACTGTGAATGCACTCAGCATCAGGATGAGAACAATGAGCTTGGCCAACGTATCTTGGCTCAATTTCGCACCTTCCTTCTCTGCATAACGCTCATCAGGCGGGCCAAGCGCTTCACCCGCTGGCAACTGTCTGAGAAGCGCCGCGAGGGAGTTCGCTTCTGGATCTTGAATATCACATTCCGAATGCGACTCAGCACGGCATCACACTCCTAAGCGTGCGGGTATGCCTCGAAACGTTCGCCCAATTGCAGTCGCGCAACAACGCGAATCCAATTACGTAAGTGATGGAGGTTAAAAAGCCGAACCCCACCAGCCGGCGGGATGGCCACTCTAAATCGCGCCCATCTTCACACAAATCGCCCAGGCAATCACAAATGCAGGGAGAAAGAGGAAGAACCATACGAGGCCGTTCGGCTCGCGATGCGGTGCGAACTCACGGTTTGCATCAGTCTCTTGGCCGTGCGGGACTACTGAGTAGAGCTGACTTGGACGCCTTCGTCTGGCTGCCTTCCTTAGGAGTTGCTTGACGACGGTTTCATGCTCGATTTCTCGATCGGACATCCGTGCGTTACCTCCTAGCCCACTATCCAAAGCGCGGAAACGACCGCGCACAGAAACAATGCCGCTACAATAGCCAGACCAATCAAGAGGCGTTCCGGCAAATCCATTAACGGTCCTAGCGCCAGCCACCTTAACAGCGCGTGCCAAAGCAGACGGCCCCGGCCAGGGCTGGTGACGCCGGAGCCGCCCGCTCCTTAGAGCGCCCATCCGAGCGCAACGCCACCATATCGGGAAAAAATGGCAACGGGGAAACCATCTATCGGTATCCCCAGCACACTGGGTTGTACCAGCGAGCAGACGATGCCGATCACTGCTTCTCAGCGGGGGCGTCGCTTATAGCGCGGATCACTTGGCAGGCTTTTCTGCCATGTGTGAACCACTTCACAAACGCAGCAATGATTGTCTGCTACTGACGGTTCATTGTTTAACCTAGGTCATACTTAACATCCGCCCCCGGCGTGCGAGCGCTGGGGGTTTTTTCATGGACTTCTAGAGTTCGCGCTCCATCGCTGGATGGCTGCGGTTCTTCACTTTGATCCAATGCTTCTGCCGGCCGCCACGGTACGGCCGATCGCGATGTTTGGAGACCAGCCCCTCCAAGCCCATGCGGCACGCTGCTCGGAATAGGTCGGGCCCGATCTCACCGCGCTCGAAAGGCGCCACGGTGATTCCGTCCGGCCGGCGCGCCAATAGCCGCTCCAGGTTCGTCTTGCGTAGGTGCAGCGGCAGATTGCGCAGATCGTCGCTGCCCATAGCAAGGATGTCGAAGGCGTAGAGCTGGACCTCGTGATCGTGCTTGCGCGAGTGCAGCGCGTTGAAGTCGGAGATGCCGTCGACGCCGAGGATCACGGCTTCGCCATCGATGACGAAATGCTTCTGTCGGTTCTTCAGCGCGGCCTCGGTAACGATCCAAAAAAAACGCCCGGTTGGGATTGACCGGGGAATCCCCTGCACATTGGCGAAGGATCGCCCGTACTCAATGCCGATCAGGTTTTAATTGGGTGCCCGAACTGCCGTATGTGGCCGATGGCAGCGCATTTCACCCAATCGAAGTGGACCGGCCAGCCGCAGGAAATTGATTTCCGGTGCCTGAGATGCGGTCATGAACTGGCGAGGCGGTCGCAAGCACCGGAGAAATTAGGGAGACAGGCGCCGTAGAAGGTTCTCGAGTCCGGGGTGGTGGCGGCCGCAACTAAATCATCGCTACTCACTCCAGTCCTGAGCACTATTGAGCGGCGCGCCGCCCTTTCTCCGTTAGCTCGTATTTCTGTCCATTCCTCAGAATGAAACCGGCTTTGATCACTTGGTCTGCCAAATGCCGGCTGCATAAAGGCCTGCTGCCTCCCGGGTGATATAGCCGGCCGCTGCGCTCGTGCAGAGAGCCATAGAGCAGGGCTTGTCGCAGCACCCAGTGGATCCCCCGTGAAACGGCGGTCATAGCTTCAAAGCCTCACGAAGAGAGTTCCGTGGTGAGATTCATCGCAGGAATCAAAATCTATAGCCCATGCTTGATGACGCAGTTCGGCCGGGCATGTCATGCCAATTGGGTACGATGTTCACAGATCCTGCGGCGCCGCACTCTGAGCAGACCAAGCACCAGCCGACACGCGACCAGGGTCGATCCTGCGGCAGCCGATCTAGCCTAAAATCTGCAGTGTGTTTGCACTTGGAGCTGCTCTAGCCCTTGCTCGATTACTCGCAGGTCCTCCTGAACCTGCTTCAGGGCAGGACCCGGATTGATGCCGGACGCGGCTTGTAAGCCTCCGACCAACTGGCGCCGAAGTTCACGCATGTCCTCCAATGCTCGGCGGTTCTTCAAACGTACGTAAGCGGAAACGATCAATTCAATGGTGTTCGATGGCATGGGTACTCCGAAAATACACTTCCTGAAAAAGGCGCTATCGGGCTGGAAATACAGGTCCCGGCAGCGCCGTATTTTCTAACTGGGCGCTGAAATCCCAGTTGATTTTGACTATGCAATGGTCATGCCACAGGTTTGTGACAGGACCGTCCTCGCGAGCAAATGAGAGGCCCCCGGCTGTCGCGCTCAGGGACCGCCGCGCAGTTCAATTTCGTCAGACGCCGGAAGCTGAGCGATTTGATTGATGCATTCACCCAGGCAATCGATCAGCTCCGACGCTGTCTGAGCAAATAAGGGTGGCGGCATTCTCGCTAAATCGTCCCATCTGTCTGACCAATCGGGTTGCGCAATATAATCGCCAAAGGGATATGAAAAGGCCACATGCGCATTAGAGCGCTGGTCCTCTCGCAAGTGAGAGGCCAGCAATGGGATCACGGCCTTTGCTACAGTTACTGCAGCGAATTGATCGGCTGGCGACATGGCCTGCTTAAGCTGCTCGATTAGGAATGTTAGCGTGTCCTCAATGCAGTAGCGAAGCTTTGTGGAGCTCTTTTCCGGACCGTCATTCATTTCGCCCTCGCCTTCAATCCGATCTCGACCAGCCGGCGGATGGCCTCAGGGCGGCCGGGAAGGTCATCCTGCTTTCGGCGCCAGTCGTCGAGATTTTGCAATGCATCAACTGCCATGCGGACGTTCACCGCCTCGCTATCGACGGGAGGTCGGCCACGCTTCGATTTCTTAGCGCTATTTATTTTTGACTTCATGATTTTATGGTGCCATAAATTAGCAAACCGAGCAAGTGCGGCCGGGACCGCCACGGGTAGTAGCGATGCCTGCCTGACGGTGGGTACGCCAGCCTGCCAGGAGATGACCAAGAAGCCCGCATAGGCAGACGGCCCGACTGCAACAGCTCACAGGGCTTGAGCTCCTTTTGCAGCAAGTTTGTTGCTCTTTTGAGCTCGGCCCAAGGACGGCGGGCGGAAAAAACAGATCCAGCCAAAATGCGGTGCGCCATGGTTTGGCGCGCAGCGATAGCAGCGCTCCAGCTGCGACCGAAAAGCTTGCCGTCGCGATTGCGTCGGGGCTCGGGCCTCAGCGCGGAAAAGAAGTTCTGGCGCTGCGTGCAGAGCGGCGAGCCGCCGCTGCTGTTCGCCATCGAGACCCCGCGCCCACGGCTCGCCGCCGTTAAGGTCGTCGACATGACCGCGTCCAACCTGTGGGCGGAGTGCGCGGCGACCTACCTGCGCACCCGAGAGGCCTACGGCGACCATGAGCAGGCCAAGGCCGAGCTCAAGAAGCTGATGCCCGAGGATGCCAAGGAGGCCTTTGGCCACGGCATTCGCGCCAAGCGCTCCAAAGCCGGCGCGGTCAGTTTTGATCCGGTTGAGATGGAGGCCGTCCATGCACCAGGCCAGTGAGCATATCGGCGCGATTGCGGCGGCGCTGGCCCGCGCGCAAGCCGAACTGACCAACCCGGAAAAGACCCTGACCGCTCAGATCCGCTCGCCGTTCCTGCGCGATGACGATCGGACCTTCCGCTACGCCTCGCTAGCCTCGGGCCTCGACATTGTGCGCAAGACCCTCAGCCAGCAGGAGATCGCCACCATCCAGACCACCCGGATCGAGGAAACCACCGGCCAGATCCACCTCACCACCCTGCTCGCCCATTCCTCGGGCGAGTGGATTGCCTCGGTCTGGCCGGTCTGCGCCACCAGAGACGTTGAGGCGCCGCACCGCATGGGGGCGGCGCTGACCTATGCACGGCGCTATGCCCTGTTCGCCCTGGTCGGGATTGCGGGTGAAGACGATCTGGACGCGCCGGATGCGCTGGCAAGCGTGCCCGAGGCCGGACCGCACGGACCTCCTCTCGTCAAGGCCAAGCCCGCCAAAGGCGTTCTCAACCGTGCGCCGGTGCTGGAGCCGCCGCAGTCCGCCGAGCTGCGGGACCAGCTGTTGACCCAGCTCGCATCCTTAGCTGCCAGCGAAGATCTGCTCGCCTGGGCCAAGGCCAGCCTGCCACTGAAGAACGCGCTGCTGGAGGCCGACGCCCGGGTCGTCGAGGCCGCCTATCGGACCAAGCTTGAGGACGCCGCTGCCGACCCAGCACCCGCCTCGGAGCGAGCGCAAAGTGTGCCGCCTGAGCTGGTAGGTCGCGCGGAGGGCGAGGCCGCGCTGCAGCCAGCTCTGCCGGCCACGCCCGAGGCAGGGCTCGCCCATCCCAAGGAGCCGCCCCGCAAGCGCAGCAAGGCGCACCTGTTGTTTGTCCGGGAGCAGCCTTGCCTCATCTGCCAGCAGACCCCGTGCGATGCCCACCATCTGAAATTCGCCCAACCCCGGACGCTTGGCCGCAAGGTCAGCGACCAGTTCACGGTCCCCTTGTGCCGCGCCCATCACCAGGAGCTGCACCGGCACGGCAACGAACGGGCCTGGTGGGCGAACCTGCAGATCGCGCCGTTGCCGGCGGCGCAGGACCTGTGGGCGGCGAGCCCCGTCCACGGCCCGGCCAACGCCTCCTTCAGGTCCGCAGCCCTCCCCGCAAACCTTGGCTCGGAGGCCTCACCACGATGAACGTTCCCATCCAAGCGGCGCACCAACTGACCGCCGCCGCGCTGCCGGTCGAGTTTGAAGTGTTGGCACCGCCACCCCTGCTACTGCCGGGCGAACAGCTTGACCACTACCAGGCGCTGCGGCAGGCGATCTTCGCAGACCTTGCGCCGCGATCCGCCATCGAGTGGCTGCTCGCCATCGACGTCGCCGAACTGTCTTGGGAGATCCAACGCTACCGCGTGTTGCGTCACAAGCTTCTGGAGACCTATCGTCAAAAGGCGATTGAGGCAGCGTTACGGCGCATCGACATGGTCGGGATCGATCCCGACTTCGAACGCGAAGCCGAGTACTACACGCTGCAAAATGCCCTGAGCTGGCAGATTGATCCGGTGGCTACGAGCGAAATCGACGCCCGCCTTGCAGCCTACGGCTTCGATCAACACGCCATCACCACTGAAGTCTACGTGCAGGCGCGCGAGGTCTTGGTCCTGTTCGAAGACTTGCTCAATGCAGCACAAACCAAGCGCATGTTGCTCCTTCGCGAGATCAGGAACCAGCGCTTCGCGGGTGGGCCGATGCGCCAGCGGCGCTGACGCAAACTCAACGAAGTACGGACCTGCGAGGCCAGTCCAGCGGACATGCTGCAACGGAGGGACAATAGTCGTCTGCTTGTCTAGGCGAACCGGTCGACTGCTGCTCACATCCACGATCGCGAGGAAGCCCAATCATTCACCGCGATTTCGCCCGCCGTCGACCGTTCGGACGCGCTCTTTCGCCGCTTCATCATCTGTGCAGTCAAGGTCGACGGCGCCAACGAGGTCGCCGCGTCGATCCAAAATGTGGACCCGGATCGCTTATGTCGGGAAGCTGATCGACCGGCTGTTGCGTTTTGCCATAGCGTGTGACTGCGGCACCCATGCGCCGCGCGTCAGATGCGATCCACGCGCATACCTAACGATTGCCGCTGCTCAGGGAGATCACGAACCATCGCTTCCTTGGCGCGTCAAAGTAGGTTGGATCGACATTATGTTTAGTGATGTGTGTCGAACCTGAGACCGGGTCGTATTGTCGATTCTGCCTAGCACTACTTTGGCAGATCGTTGATTTTGCCGTGCTTTTAGGATTCCCGAATCAATTTTTCAATGATTCATGGGTGGTCGGCTCTTGGAGGGCTGACCATGGCGGGATGGGAAGACGAACTCGAACGCTGGCTGATGCCGTTCTTGGACCGGCTGGGTCATAAGACTCGGCAGCGGATGTGTCCTCTGTACGTTGCGGGACTGATCGGTCCTGGCGATCGCAAGAGCGTTCAGCCGATGGCGGAACGCCTCGCAACCGGCAACTACGATCAGCTGCACCATTTCATCGCCGATGGCGTCTGGGACGCATCACCGCTGGAATCTGAGCTGCTCAACCAGGCGGACCGGCTTGTCGGCGGCAAGGATGCGGTGCTGGTTATTGATGACACCGCAATCCCAAAGAAGGGCGAACGCTCGGTTGGTGTTGCAGCTCAATACGCGTCGGCTCTCGGCAAAACGGCAAATTGCCAAACGCTGGTGTCTTTGACGCTTGCGCGCGGGGAAGTGCCGGTGATGGTCGCGTTGCGTCTCTT
>NZ_JBBIAM010000139.1:0-22925 GCF_054185185.1 Bradyrhizobium sp. UFLA05-153 | reverse complement strand
GTTCCTCGCGGTGTTGAGCGAGTCGGGAATATCGTATGCCGACCGATCCTAGGCGGACTGCACCATCAATATGGCCGAATGTGATTTACGGTAGGCACACGTGCCTGGAGCGCGTCGAGAGGCTCAAGAACAGACGCCCGGGATAGGCCGGCAATTTATCTAGGCATTCGGCTAGTGTCTGGGATTTAAAGCACTGTTCAGACCATCACCGATCAGGTTGAAGCCGATTACGAGAGCGATGATTGCGAGGCCGGGCCAGAATGCCATCCATGGCGCCTCGCTGAGAAACTGCCTCGCCACATCGAGCATGGCACCCCAGGAGGGAGCCGGAGGAAGTTGACCAAGACCAAGGAAAGCAAGACTCGCTTCGGCCAGAACTGCAATGGCCATCGTGAGTGTCGCCTGCACGATCGTCGGCGCGAGAACATTTGGTAGCACTTGCCCTGCCAAGATGGCGAAATGACCAAGCCCTTGGGAACGGGCCGCCGCGATGTAATCCTCCGTTCGGACAACCAGTGTCTCGGCACGCGCAACGCGGACAAATACCGGAACGGCGGAAATGCCGATTGCGATCATCGCATTCTCAAGGCTGGGACCGAGGAACGCGGCCAGTGCAATCGCAAGAACGAGAAAGGGGCAGGCGAGCAGAGCGTCTGCGAGGCGCGATATCACCATGTCGACGATACCGCCAAAATAGCCGGCGATGAGACCCAGAGGAAGGCCGATCAAGACTGCTACAGTGACGGAGATCATGCCGGCGGCAAGCGAGGCTTGCGTGCCAAAGACGACGCGGGAGAGTACGTCTCGACCGAGATCATCCGTACCAAACCAATGGATTGCGTTGGGCGCGGCGCGAATGGCCATCCAATCCGGCGCGTTTGGATCGTAGGGGGCGAGCCATGATGCGAACACAGCGAGCACGGCGAAGAACAGAATGATCGCGCCGCCGATCACCGCAGAAGGCTCGCGGAGCAGCCGGCGCAGCTCCGAACGGCCACGTCGATGGGCTGGAAGTGCAACCGGCTCCGCTTCAATCGCGCTCATGATCGAAGCCTCGGGTTGAGCAGGGCATAAGCCACGTCGGCAATCAGGCTCATCAGCAGGAAGACAGCTGCAGTGCAGAGCACAACTGCCTGAACCACTGCATAGTCGCGGCTGAACACGCCATCAACGACCATCTTGCCAAAACCAGGTATCGAAAAGACTTGCTCCGTCAGTACCGCTCCGGCCAGGAGCTCTCCGAATTGCAACGTGCCCAGAGTCACTACCGGGATCAGCGCATTCGGCAGCGCATGGCGCAGCACAATGGTGCCTTCGCGGACACCCTTGGCGCGGGCCGTACGCACATAGTCCTGCTTCATGGCCTGGATCATCGCGCTGCGGACATGGCGCATCATGACCGCGGCGGTACCCGTACCCAGCACTAAAGCAGGCATTAGCATCGCAAGTAGGTTTCGCCCTACGCTTTCAGACGGCGGGACGAAACCTCCCGCGGGCAGCCAGCCGAGGTTAACCGAGAACAAGAGGATGAGCATGATCCCGAGCCAGAAGTGTGGAATCGACAGGCCGGCCAGTCCGAATAGGCTCGCGCCGTAGTCGAGAAATGTTCCTCGCCACAGCGCAGCGAAGATTCCGATCGGCAATCCGACAAGCAGAGCGACCAGCATCGAGAGGATCGCGAGCTCAATCGTTACCGGCAGTTTTTCCGCCAGCATCCTGCCGATCGGCAAGCGGGTGCGCACCGACGTGCCAAAATCACCCTGGATCACCGATTTCAGCCAGACGCCGTACTGCACCGGGATCGGATCATTGAAGCGATATTTCTGCCGAAGGTATTCCACGACTTCGGGATTGCGTTCTTCTCCGGCCAGCGCCAGCGCGGGATCGCCGGGCAGCAGCTTCTGCAGTCCGAACACCATAATCGACACCAGCAACAAGGTCGGTAACAAGACGGCGAGCCGGCGCAGAACCAGAGTCTTCATGGAGGCAGACTGTTCCTCACTTGGCCGCGGTGCTGCATGTTGGAGCGGTTTGCATCAATTCACGGGCCTTACACCGACCAGACGCAGAAGACCGTCGGGGACCATGACTATGCCACTGACCGATTTGCGAGCTGCAAAGAACCAGTTTGGGTGATGGAGGGGGATCGACGATAGGTCCCTGAGATAGATATCCGTCGCCTTGACGTAGAGCGCCTTGCGTTTGGCGTCGTCGGCCTCCGCTCGGGCTTGATTCAGGATCGCATCGAGATCCTTGTTGCAGTACTTGTTGACGTTCTGGGAGCCTGCGCAACTGAAAAAGGCGACCAGGGTTGGGTCCGGATCCGCGCGGCCGCTCCAGTTGCCGATGTAAGCTTCAAAATTGCCGTTCATGTAGCGCTCGATTGCCGTCGTGGTCTCCATCGGTAACAGCTTGACGTCGAAACCCGCTTCGGCCGCCATCGACTGAATGATTTGCGCAACCCGGGAATCTCCGGCCGTGTTCTCGAACTGGATTTCGATCGGTACGCGGGTCATCCCCGCGGCGGCAATCAGCGCCTTCGCCTTCGCTATGTCGCGAGTAGGGGCCTTGTGCGCGCTGTCGTAGAAGGGAGAGGACGGCGGGATCATCTGGTTGTCCGCGAGGAATTCGCCGTTGAAGGCGACGCGATTGATGACGTTGCGGTCGATCGACAGCTCAAAGGCTTGGCGCAATGTCGAGTTCTTGCCGAGCGGCGTATCAGCCTTCGTACCTGCACCGACGTTGAACATCAGATGCGAAACAGCAAGTCCCTGGCCGGAATGCAGAACGAGATTCGCGTCGTCGCGCACGGTCTTGAGGTCGGTCGGCGCGATTCGCTCGGCGAGGTCGAGATCACCCGCCCGCAACCGCGACAATCGTACCGTTGAATCAGGCACGTAGGAGTAGACGACCTCATCATAGCCGATCTGTCCGGCATTCCAGTAACCGGGATATTTCTTGACGCGAATGAGATCGCGCGACTTCCGCTCGACGAATTGATACGGACCGGCACAGACCGGGGCGGCGGCAAACTCGCCGGCTTTTTCTGTGGCGGCCTTGGGCGACAACATCATGCCGGCGCGATCACTGAGATTGGCAAGCAGGGGAACGAATGGCTCGGACAAGTTCAACTTCACCTTGTCCGCCGCGAGCGCTTCAACGTCTTGAATCGGCGCAAGCTCGGCCTTGCGCTTGGAATCCGGCATCGTCTTCATGCGCTCGATGTTGAATTTGACCGCCGCTGCGTCGAACGAGGTGCCATCGTGGAAGGTGACGTTCTTGCGCAGTGTGAAGGTGATTGACTTGCCGTCCGCAGACCAGTCCCAAGCCTCCGCCAGTTGCGGCACGATCTTGAGGTCAGGCGAGATATCGACGAGCTTGTCGCATAGGGCCGCGAATACGAAGCGTCCGGCGTAAGTGCCGCTGAGCGCGGGGTCGAGTGCATCGGGATCGTCCTGAATGCCGACCCGCAGCGTCGCGGCATCAGCCGAGGCCAGGCCAGATGCAATCGTGAGAAATGCCGCCAGCGCCAATCCGATCCGATTCATTACGGCGATCCTTTCGTCCCTAGGCTTGCTCCCGGCGGCAAGACAAGCATGAGCGGATCAATTTGTAAATATCGCGAACAAATACGGTTGGTGACCCTCAACAAGCCTGTGAATTTCAGCGAAAATGTGCCAGAAGAACTCATAGACGCCCTCTTGACGGGACAACGTATAGCACTTTAGTTCTACTAATTGACTAATTGGACGCGCGCTTCATGCAAGATGTTCCGTCTTCTCCCATTGCGCGGCAACAGTCCGTGCGTCTTGTAGTTCAGCGTTTGCTGCGTGATCGCTCGGTCTCGCGTGCTGAAATCGCGCGCGGCACGGGCCTGTCCAAGCAGACCATCTCGGAAGTGATGCGCGAACTCGAACGCGAAGGCTGGGTGCACGAGGACGGGCAAATCCAGGGCAGCGTTGGGAGGAGCGCGGTGACTTACGCGCTTCGGCGAGATGCCGCCTTTGTGCTGGGCATCGACCTCGGTGGTACGAAATTGCATGTCGCACTTGCCGACCTGCACGGTGAGATCGTTGCCGAGAGCATAGAACCGACGTCCAACGACGGTGGCCATGCTGTTGTCGCTCAGATCGTGCGAATGAAGGATGCGCTGCTTCAGCAGGCGGGTGTACCGGCACAGCGTTTGCGCGGCGGCGTGATGGGAAGTCCGGGCATGGTTGATCCAGTGTCAGGCAGCATTGTCATAGCGCCCAACATTCCCGGCCTGGACAGCTTGGACGTGAGAGCCGCATTGCGCGAGCAACTCGGCATCGAGGTTGTCATCGAGAACGACGTCAATCTTGCCGCGATCGGGGAGCATTGGCGCGGCAGCAGTCGGAAGGTTCGCAGCTTTGCCTTTATCGCTGTCGGTACAGGTATCGGCATGGGCATCTTTTCGGATGGCTATCTCGTGCGCGGCGCACGTGGCGCGGCCGGCGAAATCGCCTACCTACCACTCGGTGGTGATCCTTACGACGCACGTGGTCTGCGGTTGGGTACGCTGGAAACCGCCGTCGGCAGCGCCGGCATTGTCGAGCGTTATGTTGGACTCGGCGGCTCGCTCGGCAGCACGGTGCGCGATATCTTCGAGCGGCTCGACACCGAGGAAGCCGCCCGTATCACGGTCGACGAGATCGGCCGCATCCTGACGAGCGCCATCCTTGCCGTGCAGAGCGTGCTCGATTCAGAAATCATCATCGTGGGCGGCAGTATTGGCGCCCGGCCCGAGTTGAAGC
Organism: Bradyrhizobium sp. UFLA05-153; assembly: GCF_054185185.1. NCBI lineage: Bacteria > Pseudomonadati > Pseudomonadota > Alphaproteobacteria > Hyphomicrobiales > Nitrobacteraceae > Bradyrhizobium > Bradyrhizobium sp. UFLA05-153. Next base: position 18,150 of record NZ_JBBIAM010000139.1, on the reverse strand, counting down.
GCCGCATCGACGAATACCTCGGACGCTGTATGCGCCAGCCGGTCCGTATCGAGCTGAGTGCGCTCGGTAGTCGCGCCACACTGATCGGCGCGATCGGCAGCGCGATCGACCTTGTGCACCGCTCTCTGTTCGGCATCGGCAGGGATGCTGGCCCGCTGACCTTGCCCTTCGCGGCAGAAGAAGTCGCCGCATGACAGAATACTCCATCAGCGTTGAGCGGCCCCAACAGTCGGAGAACGGCATGAGCTGGCGACAACGCGATTTCATGGTACCTGGGCGGTCGCTGGCGGTGGGCGACCGGGGCATGGCCGCGACGTCTCATCCGGCCGTTACGCTGACTGCGGTGGAGATCCTGCGCAGCGGCGGCAACGCCGTCGATGCCGCTATCGCGGCGATCGCGCTCCAGGGGGTCATTGATCCGCACATGACCGGCATCGGCGGTGACTGTTTCGCGATCTATGCCCCTGCATCCGGCAAGCCGGTGGCCATCAACGGCTCGGGCAGAGCCCCGCTGAAGGCCGACCTCGATTGGTTTCGGCAACAGGGACTGACATCCATCCCTGACGATTCACCCCATGCAGTTACCGTTCCGGGTGCCGTTGACGCCTGGTGCCGGCTCTCCGCCGATTATGGTTCGAAAGGCATGGACGAAGTTCTGGCGCCCGCGATCCGCGCGGCAGAAAGCGGCTTCGTGGTTACCCCTCGCGCCGCGCTGGACTGGGCTCGCTATGCCGGTCGCCTCGAGCGACACCGGACCGGCGTACCAGTCTATCTGCCCCGTGGAACTGCGCCCGTCGTCGGCAGCAAACTCAACCATCCTGCACTCGGCGCCACGCTGCGCCGGATCGCTCGCGAAGGACGTGACGCGTTTTATAAGGGGGCTGTTGCAGAGGAAATCGTCGCAACGCTGAGGGACCTTGGTGGGCTGATGGAGCTTGAAGATTTAACGAGCGCCAGATCGGACTATGTTGTGCCGATCAGTGCCGACTACCGCGACCATCAAATCTGGCAATGCCCGCCCAATGGTCAGGGCATTGCAGCGCTGCTGATTGCCCGCATTCTCGCCGGCTTCGACATGGCCGACCCCGCCCTCAGCGAGGCGGACCGCATTCATCTCCTTGCCGAGGCGACCAAAGCGGCCTACCGGCAGCGCGATGCGCTCGTTGCCGATCCGGCATTCCGTCCGCTCGACGCCGACGCGCTCCTACCGGAGCGATCAGTCGCGGCATTGCGTGCCTGCATCAGCAGAGAGCGCGCGAGCGCGCCGGCCGCGTTCGATATGCCGGTCCATCGCGACACGGCCTATGTGGCGGTCGTCGACCGCGATGGCAACATGGTATCTTTGATCAATTCGCTGTTCTTCGCCTTCGGCAGCGGCCTCTACGCTCCTCGTTCGGGTGTTCTGCTACAGAATCGCGGCGCGGGATTTTCCCTCGTCCCGGGACATCCCAATGCAATCGCGCCGCGAAAGCGCCCCTTTCACACCATCATTCCAGGCCTTCTGGCGAAAGGCGGTAAGCCAATCATGGTGTTTGGCGTCATGGGTGGACAATATCAGGCTGCCGGGCACATGCAGATCCTGAGCGGCGTGCTTGATCGCGGTCTCGACGTTCAGCAGTCGTCGGATACGCCGCGAAGCTTTGCCTTCGATGGTGCGCTGACGCTCGAGCCGACGATTCCAGCCTCCGTCGCTGACGAGTTGATCCGGCGCGGTCATCGCGTGATTTGGGCGGACGAGCCGCTCGGAGGTTGTCAAGCCGTCCACCTCGACGTTTCCCGAGGTGTCATGTTTGGCGCGTCCGATCATCGCAAGGACGGTATCGCGCTGGCGGTCTGAGCGGAATGAGGAGGAACGCAAATGCTGGATCGGAAGACATGAACGAAACGGCAGAGGCGGTCCTGTCGATCGAGCACCTGACTCTGGCGCTGCCTTCAGGCGCGGATCGCGCCTTTGCCGTCGAGGACGTCTCTCTGACCTTGCATCCGCGACAGATCCTTTGCGTTGTCGGTGAATCCGGCTCCGGCAAATCGGTCTGCGCCTCGGCAGTAATGGGGCTGCTGTCCAAGGACATTCGTCTGACAGCGGGAACCATTCGATTCGAGGGGCGCGATCTGCTCAATCTGTCCCCTGCAAAGTGGCGGACATTGCGCGGCCAAAGTATCGCTATGATCTTTCAGGAGCCGATGACAGCGCTCAATCCTGTGATCAGAATCGGCGACCAGATCATGGAGGCATTCGAGGCGCACAAGCAGCTCACACCAGCCGAACGACATGTGCGTGTGCGCGCACTTCTCGAGGAGGTTGGCTTGCGCGATCCGGAGCGCATCATCCGGAGCTATCCGCATCAGTTGTCTGGCGGGCAGCGTCAGCGCGCAATGATCGCAATGGCTCTGGCGCTTGAACCCTCGATCCTGGTGGCAGACGAACCAACAACGGCGCTTGACGTCACCACACAGGCGCAGATTCTTCGGCTTATCCGCGAGATCCAGCAGCGGCGCGGCATGGCGGTGCTATTCATTACCCACGATTTCGGGGTCGTCGCCGACATTGCGGACCGCGTTGCGGTGATGGAGAAGGGCCGCGTGGTGGAACAGGGCCCGGTCGAGGAGGTGCTCGAACGCCCACAGCACTCCTATACGCGGCGGTTGCTCGCCGCCGTGCCGCACGGGATACCGCCGGCACGAATCCAGACCGAGCATGAGCCAATCGCATGCGCAGCTTCGGGGCTTGTGAAGACGTACCGAACTAACGACTGGTTCAGTCCGCAGACTGAAGTCGCCGCTGTAAAGAGCGTGAGTTTCGAAATCCGTCGCGGCGAAACGCTCGGTCTGGTCGGAGAGTCGGGGTCCGGCAAGAGCACGATCGGCCGGTTGGTAATGCGTCTTACCGATGCTGACGCAGGGGTCGTGCGCATCGGCGAGCTGAACTTCTCCGAGGTTCGTGGACAGGGCTTGCGGTCCGCCCGCAGGCACATTCAAATGGTGTTCCAGGATCCATTCGCCTCGCTCAATCCGCGTCGTCGCGTCGGACGAATCATTGCCGATGGGCCGATTGCGCATGGCGTTCCTGCGCCGCAGGCTTTCGCCCGTGCCGAGGAGCTGCTAGCGCTGGTCGGCCTAGATCCCAGCGCGGCGCGACGCTACCCTCATGAATTCTCCGGTGGGCAGCGCCAGCGGATCGGCATTGCGCGCGCACTTGCGCTCGATCCGGAGGTGCTCGTGGCCGACGAGCCGGTGTCGGCGCTCGATGTTTCGGTCCAGGCGCAAGTGCTCGCGCTGCTGGAGACACTGAAGGCGGAGTTGCGGCTGGCCGTACTTTTCATAACGCACGATCTCAACGTCGCGGCCCAGGTCTGCGATCGGATCGCGGTGATGTGGCATGGCGAAATCGTTGAGGTCAGGCCGACAGAAGAACTGCTGAGCCGGCCGGAGCATCCTTATACCCAGACATTGTTGGCCGCGATTCCGGGGCGGCAGCGGAGAGCGTCTCATTGATTCAAGGCCGCAGTTGTCATTGAAGAGGTCTCTGAAATGCAGAAATTCAAGGAACTTCCGGTGTTGCGCATCGGTCTCATCGGAAGCGGCTTTATTGCCGCGTTCCATCTGCAGTCGATGCTCGGTGTGCGCAACGTCAGTATCGGCGGCGTTTACAGTCGTTCTGTCGAGCGGCGAACGCGCATCGCGGACAAGGCGCGCAGTCTTGGACTTGGACCGGCGCATGTGTTTGACAGCATCGAGGCGATGGCTACGTCCGGAGAGATCGATGCGCTTTGGCTTCTGACGCCGAACGATACCCGCCTCGATGTCATGCGCGACATTCACCGGGTGACCAAGGCGGGGGCTCCCCTGCGCGCGGTTGCCTGTGAAAAGCCGCTGGCGCGCACCCTTGCAGAGGCACGTGAGATGCGCAGGCTCGTCGAGGATGCCGGCTTGCTTCATGGTTATCTGGAAAACCAATTGTTTTCGACCGCAGTAACGCGTGGCAAGGACATCATTTGGCGGCGCGCCGTACCAGGAAGCGGGCGCCCGTATCTTGCCCGCGCAGCCGAAGAACATTCCGGACCGCACGAGCCGTGGTTCTGGCAAGGCAACAAGCAGGGCGGCGGAGTGCTGTCCGATATGATGTGCCATTCAGTCGAGGTCGCACGGTTCTTGCTGACGGCCCCTGGCGCGAGTCGCGACAGCTTGCGGTTGGTCAGTGCCAGTGCAACGACGGCCAATCTCAAGTGGACGCGACCACGCTATGCGGCCGATCTTAAGACGCGGATGGGAGTCGATTTCAACAAACGTCCAGTCGAAGACTTTGCGCGCGGCATTCTGACAATGGAAGACGAGGAGGGGCACCAGGTGATGATCGAGGCGACAACCTCGTGGACCTATGTTGGGGCCGGCTTGCGTATCCAGCTGGAATTGCTCGGGCCCGAATATTCGATGGAGTTCTCATCACTCTCGACGGGCCTCAGGATATTCCTGTCCCGCGCATTGTCGGGATCGGAGGGCGAGGATCTCGTCGAAAAGCAGAATGCGGAGCAAGGCTTGATGCCGGTGGTCGAGGACGAAGCCGGCATCTACGGCTATACGGACGAAAACCGCCACATGGTCGAAGCATTTAGGCGAGGCACCAGTCCGGCTGAAACATTCGATGATGGAGTTGGCGTTATGGAAATTCTCATGGGACTCTACCGGTCAGCTGAACTCGGTCGCACGGTGCATTTCCCGGATCCGGAGCTTGAGCAATACATTCCGCGAGTAGCCCGGTGACGGCATGGTCGCGACAAAGTGTGCTTTGACGCATAGTCTGGACCGGCAGCCTCCGGCGCAAAGCGGACCGTATTTGATTGGCCTCGATCTCGTCGGCCGTGGCTAGCTCAAACTTCCCCATGATGGACTGGACCGAGAGTTCAAAGTTTCAGCGGGTTAGAAGGCAGCGTGTGCACGACATGTGCGCCGGGAGGTCAAGAAAAATCCATTGACGGCGAGTGCGGGCATTTGTTTCTCGGCCTGCGATGACGACAGTTAGACCGAGCGGGCGGGGTACTCGCGCGTGACTCAGGCGCTGACCATGCTCGTCGCGACCACAGTTCTGCTGTTCGACCTACCGAAAATGGCTCTAGTGGTTGCAGTGAGAACAGAGAATCGTGTCGGGAGTTCGAGTCGCTCCCCGGCTACTTGTTCCCCATCCTATGCCGCCGGGCCAACCGTTGCCGGCGGCGCCGGATGCTTTCAGAGACGAATTTCACAGCAAGCGGCAGTTATGAAGGCGGCGCGCGCTTCGATGGAACGAACGCGCTGGTTCGTCCGCGGTGTGTTACAACCGTAACCCGATCCTCCATGTCTGAAATTGTTGTGTAGTGCTGGGCAATCACTCTAGGCCTGGTCGATCGCACAACTCGGTTCGATCCGCCCTCGCGGCGACAGATGGAAGGAAGACAAATGGCGTGGCTGTCCAGGATCAATTCCGTCATCGAGCGCCGCCCTCTGGCCGCGCTGGCTTTGGTTTGTGGGATAGGTTTGGTGATTGGAACGGGCATGGCCATGGCTATTCATACGCACCCGGCCGGCCAATTGTCTTTTTCCGGTCTACCGGCGCGCGGCTGATATGAGATGCGATCAGCTCTAAGTCCTTACTGCTCATCCGCGCCGGCGACACACAAAGCACGGATGCGCCCCTCAACTCCGAGTGACTGGAACGGAAAATACGTACCCAACACCACGCTGGGTCTGGATCACGCGCGGTGCGCTCGGATCGCGTTCGAGCTTGCGCCGAAGGCGAAGAATCTGCACGTCGATGCTGCGGTCAAAGACGTCCTCGTGGACGCGGGTCGCCTGCAGCAGGTGCTCGCGGCTGAGCGAACGCTGCGGCGCTTCGAGAAACGCGATCAACAATGCGTATTCACCTTTGGTCAATGTTACCAGCACTCCGGTCGGATCGGTGAGTTGCCGGGACCTGCGGTCGAGCTTCCACCCGGCAAATCGAAAATGGCCGCGTTCTGGTTCTCGCGCCGGCATTGTCCGTCCAACATCAAGCCGCCGCAAAACCGCTCGGACACGCGCAAGCAATTCACGAAGATTGAACGGCTTGGTCACGTAGTCATCGGCGCCGAGCTCTAGTCCGACCACACGATCGATGTCGTCACGGCGATGACCTGTAATAATGATGACCGGCACGTCGGAGCTCAACCGGACCTCTCGCAGCAGATCGAGGCCATCCTCGAGCCCGAGCCGGAGATCGAGGATCACCAAATTCACCTCGGTGCCGCCGAGTTTATCGATCATCTCGTGGCGGTTGGATGCCACCAGGGTACGGATGTTGTTTTCTCCGAAATAGTTTAGGATCATGCGCTGCAATGCAGGGTCGTCCTCCACGACGAGAACACATACCTGACGATCAGTGCTTCCGCGAAGGCTTGCGTCTGTCGACGATGAACCGCCCATCATGTTCAACCCTTCCAGTGATGCCTCCCGCAGCGGTTTGCAGGCGCAGAATCCTATTGGTTTTCGTTTACTTGGTTACCGCCTGGTCTGCAGCCGCTCAATGGCCAATCCCTCAGGCTCACGCCGGCCAGGAGCCGATCACGCCAATCCCGGTTGTCCCCGCCCAAGAGCTTCCGCGTGTCTTGCTCGGAGAGAAATTGTTCAGTGACAAGCGCTTATCTCACAATAACACACATAGTTGTTCATCGTGTCACGATATAGGGACCAACGGTGCCAGTGCCAATGTGAGCGACACTCCGGATGGCCAGCCGCTGGTCCTCAACACGCCAACGGTCTTCAACGCAAGCTTGAATTTTCGTCTCAACTGGGAAGGAAATATTCGCTCACTTGAACAAGGAGCCGAGCACAGCCTTCACAACCCCGCGATCATGGCGTCGAGCCCCAACGAAGTCGTCGATAAGATGCGTACCGATCCCGAAATGGTGAAACAGTTTCGCGACGCCTATGGCAAGGAGCCCGACGCCGCCTCCGTTTTGGATGCTATTGCTTCCTATGAACGCTCTCTCGTTACGCCGAACAGTCGCTTCGACCGCTGGCTCACGGGAGAAGCGGACGCGATCACTCCGGCGGAGTTGTCCGGCTATCATATGTTCAAGTCACTTGGCTGCGTCGCCTGTCATCAGGGGGTCAACGTCGGTGGCAACATGTTTCAGAGGCACGGTGTTTTCCATCCGCTCGGTTCGCCGGCTCCCGAACTGCTTCGCGTTCCAAGCTTGCGCAACGTCGCGACCACGCCACCCTATTTCCACGACGGCAGCGCGCCGACGCTGGCCGAGGCAGTGAAGGCGATGGGCATCGCCCAGCTCGACCGCGTGCTGACTGATCAGCAAATCGCCGTCATCGTCGCCTTCCTCAACACGCTGACTGGAAATTATCGCGACCGGGCGGTGCGGCCTTTCGCCGCCACACCCGGCACAAGTATCGTGCGGCCATGAGGAACTTGCCGGGCGCGCTCGGAGTCTCGCTGCTGCTCGCTCTGCTCACTTGGCTGTTGCTGCGGGGGATCGACTCCAACGCGCCGGCGTATACTGCTGCGCTGCAGGCCTTTGACGATTACGCGCTTGCCGAGGCGTCGCTCCACCGCGACGTTCTGCAGGCGCGGACCGGCTTGCTTCGTGACTATGACACCTTCGAGAGCAGCGCGCAGGCGATGGAGGAGGCGGTCGGTCGGCTGCGTGCCCATGCAAAGGCTGAGCGCCTCGATATGGCGTCGCTTGACCTGCTTGAAGCCGCGGTTGTTCGGCAGGAAGAGTTGATGGAGCGTTTCAAGACCAGCAACGCGCTTTTGCAGAATTCACTGTCCTATGTCGGTCTTCTCAGCACAAGCCCGGCCTTCCGCGTGCAAGACACGCAGCTCGCCCCCGCAGCCGGCGAGCTAGCAGCGGCGATCCTCTATCTCGCGCGCGACACGTCATCCGACGCTCTGAAGGCGCTGCAGGAGCGTATCGACCAGTTGGCCGTCCAAACGCCCGCGACCGGACCCGAAGCGGAAGTGGCACGGGCAATGTTGGCGCATGCTCGTTTGCTGTATGGTCTGCTGCCTGAAGTTGACGCGACGCTAAAAGCGTTCATCGCGGTGCCCAGCGGAGAGCACCTCCAGGCGATCCGCGCATTGTTTTCCAAGCATCGCTCGGCTGTCGAAGCGTCGGAGCAGCGCTTTCGGCTGCTGTTATATCTGGTGTCGCTGTCGCTGCTCATCACACTCGTGTTTCTCGGCCTTCGGCTGCGTGCTCGCGCCATTGCCTTGCGCCGGCGAGCGGACTTTGAACATGTCATCGCTGAGAATTCGACGCGCCTGATCAATTACTCGCCGGCTGAAACCGGGGGGCGACTGAAGCTGGTGCTGGGAGAGTTCAGCCGGCTCATCGACGCAGATCGCGCGTATGTGGTGCTCGATGAGAAACCGGTCCGGGTGCACGCATGGTCCAAGCACGGAGTGACGTTCCCGCCAAACTGGCCTCAACGGGCACTGGCGGTGGCCGAGCAACTCGGCTCCGATCAACCGGACGGTGTCACCATTGCCGATACGAGCGACTTACCGTCCGGCGCTGTCAAGGATGCACTGATGGGCGCCGGTGTGCGTGCATGGGCCTGTTTGCCGCTGATCCGGCCGGGCCGGGTCCAAGGCATCATGGGTTTTGACCGCTTCCGGCCGATTCGGAACAGAATTTCTCCTGTCCCGGTAGCGCGGCTTGCCGGTGACGTCGTGGCTAACGCGCTCGAACGCGAATTCCTAGAGCGCGAACGAGCAAAGCTTGCGGTGCGGCTCGAACGAGCGCGCCGCATGCAGATGGTGGGATCGCTGGCCAGCGGAATTGCGCATAACTTCAATAATATCATCGGCGCCATCCTTGGTTATTCGGAGATGGCGGAACCGCAGCTCACCCGCGGCACAAAACCGGCACAGCATATCGACGAGATACGCCGTGCGGCCGAGCGCGGTCGCGATCTCGTCGACAATATCCTTACCTTCGGCCGGCGGACCGACGGGCGTGCCCAACCGGTGCAGATGCGTGTCCTGCTCGAGGAGTCGGCCTCACTGTTACGGGCTTCTCTGCCGGCGAATGTGAAGCTTGTGATCGAAGACGTCCCCGCCGGCGTCGCCGTGTTCGGCGAACCTTCGCAACTCCAGCAGATCATTCTCAATCTCTGCACCAATGCCGCGCAGGCGATGAGCGACAACGGCTGTATCCGCGTGGCCGCGAACCAGGAACAGGTAACCGTCGCGGTTGCAATGAACGACGGCGAACTCTCGCCTGGCCGCTATGTATGCCTCTCCGTAAGCGACAACGGACGGGGAATCGATGAACGTGTCGCGCGACGAATGTTCGAACCGTTCTTTACGACGCGAGTGGCAGGAACTGGTCTCGGTCTCGCAACGGTTCGCGAAATCGTTCGCGATCATGATGGAGCCATAAATGTTCAGAGTGAAACGGGATGCGGAAGCCGCTTCGAGATTTGGCTACCCTCCGTCGCAGCGGGCACGATCGCGGCAGACGTGCCGTCGGCGCCACCGCTCGGACGCGGCGAAACCGTGTTGATCGTCGAGAGCGAGCGCGATCGCCTGCTGCGCGATGAAGAGAAACTGGCGGCGTTGGGATACGAGCCAGTCGGGTTTGAGCTTGCGGCTGACGCCCTTGCAGCATTTCGATCCGCGCCCGGTCGATTCGATGTCATCCTGGTCAGTCACGACGCGGTGCCGCAGACCGGAGTAGACTTGGCGCGAGCCGTGCATGAGATATCCCCGCTGCAGCCCGTGCTGCTTGCCTCCACCCTCGATGTCAGCGTCGACGTTCTGGCGCACGCCGGAATCTCCGAGGTGCTGCGCTGGCCTCTCGACCATACCGAGCTTGCCTCAGCGTTGACGCGCTGCCTGCGACCGCCCGCCAGGTTACAGCCGTAACACGATTACCCTCGCCTGAAATGCTTCCGTAGCGCGAGGCCGCCACAACTGGTGGCCCTGCAACCGCGGATGCGCGCGTCAAATGACGGAGGTGACAATGGCTATCGGATCGAATCTTTCGCCAGGCGCGGGCCGGGCGACCAAAGCGGGAGTTCCTTCCCGCGCGTCAGCAACCCGGCCTGACGTCGATACGCTCGGTATGATTGCCATGCTTTGCGGAGCGGGCCTACTCCTTGCAGTGTTTTTGGCAACGTGCGGCCTCGATCTGAGCGCCGGATTCTTCTGAACTTCCCATGAAGCGGCGCTTGCGTGCGCCGAACATCGAAACAATCAGAACGAATTCAACCAAATCCATCATTTCCCTAAATCCTGAAAGGACGACCCATGGCTATCAAAGCTAGTTTCTCCCCGACTGCCGGTCTGCTCTCGGTGTTCGACGATAACCTCAACAACAACATCGTCGTCAGCCGCGACGCGGCCGGAACGATCCTCATCAACGGCGGCGCGGTCGCCATCACGGGGGGAGCATCGACGGTCGCAAACACCTCCCTGATCCAGGTGTTCGGCACCGGCGGCAACGACACGATCTCGCTCGACGAGACCAATGGCGCACTCCCCGCCGCTCAGCTGTTCGGCGGCGCCGGCGTTGACATCATCGCCGGCGGCTCCGGCAACGATGAGCTGTTCGGTGGCGCAGGCGACGACACCCTGATCGGCAAGGGCGGCAACGACCTGCTGTTCGGCGGCGCCGGCAACGATACGTTGATTGGCGGCGCCGGCAATGACCAGATGTTCGGCGGGGCAGGTAACGACCGCATGATCTGGAATCCGGGCGACGGTACCGATCTGATGGAGGGCGGCGACGGCATCGACACCGCCATAGTCAACGGCGGCAACGGCTCCGAGATCTTCACCCTTACTGCCAACGGCTCCCGCGTGCGCTTCGATCGCCTCAGCCCGGCGCCGTTCTCGCTCGACATCGGCACCACCGAGAACTTAGTGCTCAACATGAACGGCGGCGATGACGTCTTCACTGCCGGAAACGGTCTTGCCGGCCTCATCAACCTCACCATCGACGGAGGCGCAGGCAATGACGCCATCACCGGCGGTGATGGCAACGACACGTTGCTGGGAGGGGACGGCAACGACGCCATCATCGGCGGCCGCGGCAACGATCTGCTGGTCGGCGGCGCGGGCGACGACACCTTCGTCTGGAATCCGGGCGACGGCAGCGACACCGTCGAGGGCCAGGACGGCACCGATACGCTGATCTTCAACGGCGCCAACATCAACGAAAAGATTAACATCGCGGCCAATCACGGGCGGGTCAGCTTCACCCGCGACGTCGGCAACGTCGACATGGACCTCAACGGCATCGAGCACATCGACTTCAACGCCCTCCGGGGCGCCGATAACATCACGGTCGGGGACCTCACCGGCACCGGTGTCACGCAAGTCGCACTTGACCTAGCGGCAACTCCGGGCAGCAGCGCGGGCGACGGCGCGGCCGATAGCGTCACCGTCAACGGCACTGCAGGCAGCGACAACATTCAGGTGGCAGGCGCGGGAAGCTCGGTCACCGTCGCTGGTCTGCCCGCAACCGTTACCATTGCCGGCGCCGAGCGTGCCAACGACCAGCTCACAATCGAGGGCGGTGCGGGAAACGACGTCATTACTGCTGTCGGCCTTGCGGCCGGTGTCATTGGCCTCACGATCGATGGCGGGGCCGGCAACGATACCATCACCGGCAGCGCGGGCGCCGACACCCTGATCGGCGGCGACGGCAACGACAGCGTGATCGGGGGCCGCGGCAACGACGTCGCTTTCCTCGGCAACGGCAACGACACATTCGTCTGGAATCCCGGCGACGGCAGCGACATTGTCGAGGGCGGGGCCGGCACCGATACGCTGGTGTTCAACGGCGCCAATGTGGCCGAGAACATCGATATCTCCGCCAACGGCTCGCGGGTGAGACTGTTCCGCGACGTCGGCACCGTTACCATGGACCTCAACGGCATCGAGCACATTGAGCTCGCCACGCTGGGCGGCGCCGACACCGTCAACGTCGGTGATCTCTCCGGTACTGACGCCAAGCAGGTCGCAATCGACCTGTCCAGGACGCTGGGCAACGGTCAGGGCGACGGCGCGGCCGATATGGTGAGCGTCAACGGGACCGCCGGCGACGACAAGATCAGTGTCGTCAGCAATGGCTCGTCCGTTGTCGTCAATGGATTGGCTGCGCAGGTGACTATCACTGGTATTGACGCCGGCCTCGACTCGGTTGTCGTCAACGGAGGCGCCGGAAACGACATCATCAACGCTTCCGCCCTTCGTCCGGGCCAGGTCAACCTGACGATCAACGGCGGCGATGGAAACGACACCATCACCGGTAGCGCGGGCAACGACACCGTCATCGGCGGACGCGGCAATGACGTGGCCTCGATGGGAGCAGGCGATGACACCTTCATCTGGAATCCGGGCGACGGCAGCGACACGGTCGACGGCGGCGCGGGCAACGACACGCTGTTGTTCAACGGCGCGAGTGCCAACGAGAACATCGAGATCTCGGCCAATGGCAAGGGAGCGACGCTTACCCGCGACATCGGCAATGTCACGATGAATCTCGCCAACATGGAGGCCATTGATGTCAACGCTCTCGGCGGCACTGACACCATCACGGTCGACGACCTGTCCAAGACGAGCGTCAAGGACATCGCCATCGACCTGTCGGCTACGCCCGGCAGCGGCGTCGGCGACGGCCAAGCCGATACAGTCGTCATCAACGCGACCAGCGGCGATGACGTGATCAACGTCACTGACAACAATGGTGTTGTCACCGTGTCGGGTCTTTCGACTGACGTGACGATCACCGGCTTCGATGCCACGACCGATCGCCTTGTCATCAACGGCCTCGGCGGCGATGACGTCATCAATGCAACGGGACTTGGAGGCGCCATGTTGTTTACCGCCAATGGCGGCGACGGCAACGACGTCCTGATCGGCGGCAACGGCCGCGAGGTGCTCAGCGGCGGTGCAGGCGATGACATTCTGATCGGCGGCAGCCCGCAGAATGTCCTCGACGGCGGTCCGGGAAACAACACCGTTATCCCGGGCGGCTCGGCGAGAACGAGCGTGCTCGGCCAGTTCATGGCGTCGAGCTTCGTCTCGGCGGGAGCAGGTCAAGGTGCGACGCCGATCGCCGAGCCGCCGTTGAGCCAGCCGCCGTTGCTGACTCAGCCGCACGCCGCCTGACGCCAACGACCTCGCCCCGGAGAGCACCCATGAGCCTCGTAACCAATGGCGCAAGACCGACCGACCCAGGTCTCGAAGCCCTCGTGACGCTGCTGCACCTCCAGGGCGTTGCGGCCGATGCCGGACAAATCCGGCATCGGCTCGGAACCGACAAGATTGGCGCAGCGGAGATGCTCCGGTGCGCCAGGGATCTCGGCCTCAAGGCGCGTGCGTACCGGACTGACTGGTCACGGCTTGGCAGCACGCCCCTGCCCGCCATCGCGTCCTTGCGCGATGGTGGCTTCCTATTGCTCGCCAAGTCCGACGGGGAAAGAGTGTTGGCGCACTCGCCGCTGGCGCCCCGGCCTGTCTTGATGACGCGGGACGAACTCGTTGCCGTCTGGGACGGGCAGCTAATCCTGATGACCCGCCGCGCTGGATTGTCCAATGGCACCCGCCGGTTCGACATCACCTGGTTTCTGGCGGCGATCCAAAAATACCGACATCTTCTGAGCGAAGTTCTGGTCGCGTCGTTTTTCCTGCAGCTGCTCGGCTTGGTCTCGCCGCTGTTCTTCCAGGTAGTGATTGACAAGGTGCTGGTGCATCACTCGCTGAGCACGCTCGATGTCCTCGTGCTTGGGCTGGTGACGATCTCGGTTTTCGAGACCGTGCTCGGAATCCTGCGGACCTTTCTGTTTGCGCACACCACCAACCGCATCGATGCCGAACTCGGCGCGCGCCTGTTTCATCACTTGCTGGCCTTGCCGATGGCCTATTTCCAGGCGCGTCGCGTCGGCGACTCGGTCGCGCGGGTCCGCGAGTTGGAGAACATCCGCAATTTCCTCACCAGTTCGGCCTTGACGCTGCTGATCGACCTGTTCTTCACCTTCGTCTTCCTGGGCGTGATGTTCTTCTATTCGCCGCTCTTGAGCTGGATCGTGCTGGGCTCGTTTCCGTTCTATATCGGGATCTCGGCCGGGGCGACGCCGCTGTTCCGGCGACGGCTGGATGAAAAATTCCGCCGTGGTGCCGAGAACCAGGCCTTCCTGGTCGAGAGCGTCACCGGCATCGAGACGGTCAAGGCCATGGCGGTCGAGCCGCAGATGCAGCGCCGCTGGGAAGAGCAGCTCGCCGGCTACATTGCCGCGAGTTTCCGGGTTCTGAGTCTCGGCAACAGTGCGAGCCAGACGGTACAGCTCGTCAGCAAGATCGCGACCGCAGCTATCCTCTATTGTGGTGCCAAGCTCGTCATCGATGGCAGCCTCTCGGTCGGCGAACTGGTCGCCTTCAATATCCTCGCCGGCAGGGTGAGCGCGCCGGTCCTGCGCCTTGCCCAGATCTGGCAGGACTTTCACCAAGCGCGGCTCTCGATTGCCCGACTTGGTGACATCCTCAACACCACCGCCGAGCCGACCTACTCAGCTGGGCGCGCACGGCTGCCGGCGATCAGGGGAGATATCAAATTCGACCACGTCTCGTTCCGCTATCGAATCGACGGACAGGAAGTCCTGCGCGACGTCTCGTTCGATGTACCGGCAGGCCAGACCGTCGGCATCGTCGGGCCCTCCGGTTCTGGGAAGAGCACGTTCGCGAAGCTGGTCCAGCGGCTCTACGTCCCGGAGCGCGGACACGTGCTGATCGACGGAATGGATCTCGCGATGGCCGATGCCGCCTGGCTCCGCCGCCAGATCGGCGTCGTCCTGCAGGAGAATACGCTGTTCAATCGCTCGGTGCGTGACAACATCGCGCTCGCTGATCCGGCGATGCCGATGGAGCGCGTGATCGCGGCGGCCCGGCTTGCGGGAGCACATGAGTTCATCCTCGAACTCGCAGAGGGCTACGACACCGTGGTCGGCGAGCGCGGCTCGACGCTATCTGGCGGCCAACGCCAGCGCATCGCCATTGCGCGCGCGCTCGTCTCCGACCCGCGAATCCTGATCTTCGACGAGGCGACCAGCGCCCTGGACTATGAGAGCGAGCGAATCATTCAAGAGAACATGAAGCAAATCGCCAATGGACGGACGGTACTGGTGATCGCGCACCGGCTCTCGACCGTGCGGGCGGCGGATCGCATCGTGACGTTTGATCGCGGCCGCTTGGTCGAGGACGGTAGTCACGACGCACTCATAAAGACCGGCGGCCGCTATGCGTCGCTACATCGGTTGCAGGGAGGGTTCCATGAGGTCGGCTAAACTCGCGACGCCGGAACAGCGTGCGCAACGCGTCATCCCGTTTCGAGGTCCACGATCGAGGCGCCGCGAAGAGCTGGCGTTTCTGCCGGCTGCTCTTGAAATCGTGGAGACACCACCATCGCCGATCGGCCGCGCGATCGGAAGCGCCATCATTCTCATGTTCTGCATGGCCCTGATTTGGGCTTGGTGGGGCACGATCGATATCGTCGCGTCGGCGACCGGAAAAATCCTCCCCAGCGGTCGCGTCAAGGTCATTCAGCCGTTCGAGACCGGCGTGGTGCGCTCCATTCGGGTGCAGGATGGTCAGGCGGTCAAGGCCGGCGATGTCCTGATCGAGCTCGATCCGACCACGAACGAGGCGGAGCGCGATCATCTGCGCAACGACCTCCTTGCCGAGCGGCTCAATATCGCGCGGTTGGGGGCGGCGCTTTCGGGCGATCCGGTGGCTGATTTCGTGCCGCCTGCCGGCGCAGACCTGGAGCTGATCAGCACCCAGCGTCAGCTATTGCTCAACCAGGTGACCGAGCATCGCGCCAAGGTTGGCGCACTCGCGCGTCAACAGGCGCAGAAGGAAGCCGAACAAGCCACGACCGCGGCGACAATTCACAAGCTCGAAACGATCATCCCCGTCGTCCAGTCGCGCGTCGATATCCGCAAGACGCTCGTGGAAAAGGAGTTAGGCTCGAAGCTCAACTATTTCGAGGTGTTCCAGCTCCTGGTCGAGCAACAGGAGGAGCTTAGCGTTCAGAAGAGCCATCTGCAGGAGACTGAAGCAGCCATTGCCGCGATCCGCGAGACGCGCAATCAGGCGGCGGCGGAGTATCGGCACACGATCTCCGACGACCTCGCCAAGGCCGAGCAAAAAGCGAACGGCCTGGCGCAGGATCTGATCAAGGCCGAGCAAAGGACGAAGCTACAACGGTTAGCGGCTCCGGTGGACGGCGTGGTGCAGCAGCTCACCGTGCATACCGTTGGCGGCGTGGTGACGCCGGCACAGCCTCTCCTGGTGGTGGTGCCGAGCGACAGCCGGCTGGAGATCGAGGCCATGGTGTCGAACGCCGATATCGGCTTCGTCCATGCCGGGCAACAGGTCGAGATCAAAGTCGATACTTTCAATTTCACGCGCTATGGACTGCTTTACGGCGAGGTACTCTCGGTCTCACAGGACGCTGTGATCCGCGACCGTGCACAGGACCGTTCCGGCGAGCGGGTGCTCGGACCTTCAAATGAGAGCAGTGAGCCGAAGGGCCAGGAGCTGAATTACAGCGCGCGAATTTCGCTTGATCGCACGCATATGCAGATCGACGACAGGATGGTCAATCTGTCGCCCGGCATGGCGGTGACGGTGGAGATCAAGACCGGCTCGCGGACCATCCTGAGTTATCTGTTGTCGCCGTTGCGCCGCTACCGGCAGGAGATGCTCCGCGAGCGCTAGCCTGAACAATCTTCCGAGCAGTTTCTGAATGATTGACCCCCTACGAAGTCGAGAGGACCGATGAAGATTTCTTCGAGAGTGCTAATTTGCGTTTCTTCGCTTGTCTACGTTGGGCTGGCTGTTGGGGCGGCGTCGCGGGCACAACCGCCGGCGGTCGGCGAGAATACCGTCATCGCAACGTTTCATGCGGAGGGCGCCCAGATCTACCAATGCAAACCGAATACCTCACAGCCGGCCGGAACGGTCGGCGCGCTGGCGTGGCAATTCCGTGAGCCCATCGCCACGCTCATCGTCGCCGGCCAATCGGTTGGCCGGCACTACGCTGGACCGAGTTGGGAGCTCGTCGATGGTGGCGCAGTAAAGGGCAGGGTGGTCAAGAGCATGCCCGCGCCTACTGCAAACGATATTTCGTGGCTGGAACTTGAAGTGGTTGACCACCGCAACAAGGGCGTTCTGTCCGAGGCGGTTACCGTGCTGCGTAAAAATACCAAGGGTGGGGTTGCGCAAGGATCATGCGATAGTGAGGGCAAATATCTCAGCGTCCCCTATACCGCGGACTATGTGTTCCTCCGCAAGAGCAATTAATGCGGCGGCCGCCGTCCGTCGCACCTTCCTGACGAGATCCTTCTTGCTGCAGGTATGGAGCGCTAAAGACCTTGGGTGTGACTCATGCCTTCCGTTGGGGAGCAGATAGCCGCGTTGGGCCTTTCGACCGCTGAGCTCATTGCTCATTTGCGCGAATTGGAGGAGCTGCGCGAGCGAGCACGAAAAGCAGAAATATTCGCTCGAACTTTGCGGCGGACTACCGTGCAGGTTCAAAGAGCGCGTCGGCGTAACCCGTCCAACTGGCGGAGTGGTGGCCGCAGGTAGGCCCGAGGTGATGGACCACTTCCCGCTCGCGACGAGAAGAATCAGCCGCTGTGTGTACCAAAAACCTCATCCGAGTGTGATACCGCGTTGGAATCGCCTAAGCTGGCGCGATGATCGGGCTGTTCTGCTTCGCTCTGGCGGCCCTGGCCTCGCCATTCAGGTCGAAGTTGCGGCTTGAAGCCGAGAACGCGGTGCTGCGACATCAGTTGATTGTCTTGAGACGCAGGCGGCGTAGTCGCCTTCGGCTCACGAACCTTGATCGCTGGTTCTTTATCCAGCTGTATCGCTGGTTTCCAGCAATCCTGAAGGTCCTCACGATCATCCGGCCTGAGACGCTTGTGCGTTGGCACAGAGCCGGATTTCGCTGCTACTGGCGTTGGAAGTCGCGCCCACGGGGAGGGCGACCGCCAGTCGAGACGGAGCTGCGCGTCTTGATCCGGCGCATGAGCGTCGAAAATCCGCTTTGGGGCGCGCCACGCATCCACGGCGAACTGCTCAAGCTCGGGTTTGAGGTCGCGCAGTCG